>JADGED010000002.1:0-34615 GCA_016744555.1 Desulfuromonadaceae bacterium | reverse complement strand
CAGTAGCAATGCTCATATCGATCTTAACTTTTCATTCCATAACTCAGATCAAGCTTTGGTCGGAATTATGAATAAAGAATTTGATGTTTCAGTTATTGAGCATTGTCGAAAGACCGATGTAAGCATGTTTACCACCTTTCCATTGCCGGATGACGATCTAGTTTTTGTTACTTCTCCTAAATTAAATTTCAACGACAACCCATGTACTGTCGACGATTTGTTTAAGTTTAACTTGTTTATTCGTGAAGACGGTTGTAGCTCCAGAGAATTATTATTGACTGGGTTGGAAGAGCATGGAAAAGGGTTAAACGATTTTCCTTCGGTTGTAACTTCTGACGATTTAAAATTGACCTGTGAAATGGTCCTTTCAGGTGGCGGAATATCGCTTATCTCAAAAAGTTTAGTAAAGGAATATGTCGAATCTGGGCAGATGGTTTCCCATGAGATTGTCAATTTCCCCCATAGTCGGCAGCGAAAGATTGTACTAGAAAAGGGGCGAGAAAAAGAAGAGATGTTGATAGGTGCTGTTAGCTGTATTCACCATATAATGGGTGTTGAACCACCTCTGTTTAGTTGATAGATACAGTTTTAAAGGTTTAGGCGATAGCTTAGTAAGTGTCGTTTATTTAAAAACGGGATCTCCTGTAAGAACAGGGATCCCGTTTTTTGTAAGAATTTTTAATTTTGGTGGTTTTCCATGTGATAAAGATAAGGAATAGTTTTCCTTCCTTAGCGGCTTAGTTGTACTACTGTTTCTATGTGTGACGTTTGTGGGAACATATCGACGGGTTGTAATTGTTTTATTTTATAGCCATTGTTGATCAATATTTTTAAATCTCGGCACAAGCTGTCTGGATCACACGAGACGTAAATAATTTGCTTGGGCCTGAGCTCACTAAGGGTTTGTAATACTTCTTCTTCACAGCCTTTGCGGGGGGGATTTACGGTTACCAGTGCTAACGGTTTTTGTCCCGCATGCTTTTGTAGCTCTTCTGCTGCGTCGCCAGCAAAGAAACGGCAGTTATTGATTTTATTTAGTTGCGCATTTTCTGCCGCATTGCGTACGGCTTCCTTTACATATTCAATACCCTCAACCTGCCAAGCATCTTTGCCTAAATGTAAGGCAATACCCCCAATTCCACAATAGAGATCAATGGCTGCATCTTGCTTGCTCAAATTTGCCCACTTGCGAACCAGTGCATAAATGTTCGCTGCTTGCAGGGTGTTGATTTGAAAAAAAGATTCTGGTGCAATTCTTAAGCGTACTGCTCCGCAAGTTTCTATGAGGTCTGGTAGCCCAAGAAGTTTGACGGTTTTGTCCCCCATAATAACGTTGCCGGTAGAGCTATTGATATTTTGATGAACCCCAATTACTTCTGGAACTTTACGAGTTAGCCATTTTGCTAGCTTGGGCAGTTGTTGTAAATCGTAAAAGTTACTTACAAATGTTACTAATGCTTTCCCACTGGTTGGGCTCACACGAACCAACAAGTAACGCAGGAGTCCGCGCTGATGTTTAGGGTTGTATACTGAGATTCCCTGTCGTTGGACCTCGTCACGTACAACCGCAACAATTTTATTTATTAGTGGATGGTGAACCGGACAGTCTGGGCTATCAATAACTTCGTGGGTGCCACGCTTATATAGACCGATAAGGACTTTATCTCTATTGCGTGCAAAGGTAAGCTTTGCGCTGGCGCGATAACCAAATGGTGCTTCTGCAGGGAGCACCGGTGGTACGGTTACCTCATCAAGTAAACCTTGCTCTTTTAGTGCGTTAGCTACCCGTTGCTGTTTGAATAATAGTTGATCTCCATATTTCATGCCGATTAATGGACAACCAAGGCAATCACGCTCAACCTTGCAGGCAATATTGGTTGTCCGCTGCGGGGCATTACGTAGAACTTTGCGCAGTTTAGTGAACATATGGGTTCTGCCTGTATGTTCAACTTCGGCAATAACTGTTTCGCCGGGAAAGGCTCCTTGGATCACCGCGGTATGTTTTTCGTGCGGAGCCAAGCCAATTCCATCATTGTCGAGGGAATCGATGGTTAATTTTAGGGTTTCAGCTTGTTGCTTAGGTAGGGATTTCTTTTTTTGCTGCTTTTTCATATTTATATTCTTTATCTATATAAGTAGTATTTTATAATCAAGTTTATCGATTATAGAAAGTTGAGTGAATTTGTTGCGCAGAGTACCCTTGCTCGAAGACTGTGTCAAACCAGATATGATTATCTATTTTTACTGTTTGAACGAAGCTTGCCCATAACCATAAACTTGGCTAGACTGCGGCAGAGAAATTTAAAATAAATAATGCCAAGGAGAGAAACTCTTGCGTCATAAAACTAGACAAATAAAATTGGGCAATCTTACTATTGGCGGCGATGCTCCTGTTAGGGTGCAGTCCATGTGTAGTACCGATACTCGTGATGTTACTGCTACCTTGGCACAGATAGCCGCTTTGGAAGAGGCTAAATGTGAAATTATCCGTTGTGCCGTGCCAGATATGGATGCGGCAATGGCGTTGGGTAAAATCAAGCAAGGGTGTCATATCCCCTTGATTGCCGATATCCATTTTGATTATCAACTTGCTTTAACCGCTGTTGATCATGGTGTAGATGGATTACGTTTAAATCCCGGGAACATCGGGGAACGCTGGAAAGTGGAAGAGGTTGTGAAGGCTTGTTCGGAGCAGCAGATACCAATTAGGATTGGGGTTAATGCTGGTTCGTTAGAGCGAGAGTTGCTGCAGAAGTATGGTCATCCGACAGCTGAAGCGATGGTAGAAAGTGCGTTGGGACATATTCGGATTCTCGAAGATCTCAATTATAATGCGATAAAAGTTAGCTTGAAAGCTTCAGATATTGGCAGAACGGTTGATGCTTATAGGTTGTTGGCAGAGCAGGTAGATTATCCATTGCATATTGGGGTTACCGAGGCGGGAACAACTTGGAGCGGTACGATAAAAAGTGCCATAGGTCTTGGGGCGCTGCTGTACGACGGCATTGGTGACACTTTGCGGGTTTCGTTGACCGGCGATCCGGTGGATGAAGTCCGTGTTGGTTGGGAGATCCTAAAAAGTTTACAGCTGCGGGAAAAAGGGCCGGTTTTTATAAGTTGTCCTACTTGCGGCCGCTGCCAAATTGAGTTAATCGCTGTTGCCGAAGAGGTTGAACAGCGCTTGCAAGATTTACCACAGCCGTTGACTATTGCTGTTATGGGTTGTGTGGTAAATGGCCCCGGTGAAGCGCGAGAAGCAGATCTCGGTATTGCTGGCGGGGTGGGGCAGGGTATTTTGTTCCGTCATGGAGAAGTGGTGCGTAAAGTGCCGCAAAGTGAGTTAGCTGATGCCTTGGTTGCGGAAGCGTGGAGAATGGTGGAAGATGATTGATCTATGGGACTGTACTGTGTTGCGTGTATTCGTAATGCTGGTTTGTAACCAATAAGGTCGCGGGGTTACGCCCCCGCACGTCGTCATACTCTTTTGTACACCACAAAAGAGTATGCAGAAAAAGGTGCCCGACCTCCTTGTCCGCCGTTGGCGGATTCCCTCCATTACACAACTGCTTTGAGGAGCGGCAAAAACTCGGCTAACGCCTCAAACATTTGCCGCTCTTATTCTCAAATCAGTTGTTTCATTTCGGCAGCGTCACACGGGATAAAAGTCAAAATCACCCAGCTTCGATATATTGCTACTGTCGGGTTAGTGACCGGTATCTAATTCTGTGTGGTTGGTCGGCAACTTTACCTAGGCGGCGTTTGCGGTCTTCTTCATATTCTGAATAGTTACCGGTAAACCAAACTACCTGTGAATCACCTTCAAAAGCGATAATGTGGGTGGCGATGCGATCTAGGAACCAGCGGTCGTGACTTATGACTACGGCGCAACCACCAAAGTTTTCCAGACCCTCTTCAAGGGCGCGCATGGTATTAACATCAAGGTCATTGGTTGGCTCATCAAGGAGGAGGACATTAGCCTCTTCACGTAACATTTTGGCCAAATGAACTCGGTTGCGTTCGCCACCGGAGAGAACCCCAACTTTTTTCTGTTGATCGCTGCCAGAAAAATTAAACCGGGCGACATAGGCACGTGAATTTACCGATTGTCCGCCAACTTGTAGCATGTCTTGCCCATTGGTGACCTCTTCCCAAATTGTTTTATCACCATCTAAGGTACGGCTTTGATCGACGTATCCAAGCTGAACTGTCTCACCTACCTTGAAATCACCACTGTCAGCCTTTTCTTTGCCGGTAATCATATTAAATAGGGTCGATTTACCCGCTCCGTTAGGACCAATAACCCCTACGATACCACCGGCTGGAAGGTTGAAGTCGAGGTTGTCAATAAGTAGCCGATCCTCAAAACCTTTACTTACCCCTTGTGCTTCAATGACAACTCCACCCAGGCGTGGACCTGCTGGGATGTAGAGTTCCAACGTTTTTTCTTTTTCTAGTCCAGCATTACCGAGTAATTCTTCGTAAGAGTTAATTCTTGCTTGCGATTTTGTCCGTCGCCCTTTGGGTGACATCTTAATCCACTCAAGCTCACGCTGCAGTGTTTGTTGCCGTTTACTCTCCGATTTTTCCTCTTGGCGAAGCCGTTCTTGTTTTTGCTCCAACCAACTGGAGTAGTTCCCTTGCCATGGAATGCCGTGGCCACGGTCAAGCTCTAAAATCCATCCGGCAACATTGTCGAGAAAGTAACGATCGTGAGTTACCGCAATAACGGTACCTGGGTAGCGCTGTAGGTGTTGTTCCAACCAAGCAACCGTTTCGGCGTCGAGGTGGTTAGTTGGCTCATCCAGAAGAAGAATATCTGGTTTACGCAGCAAGAGGCGACATAGTGCGACCCGCCTTTTTTCACCGCCAGAAAGAAACTTGATGGATGTCTCTGGTGGAGGACAACGCAAAGCTTCTTCGGCCAGCTCAAGGCGAGAATCAAGGTCCCACGCATCGCTGGCATCAAGTTTGTCTTGCACTATTGCTTGGCGTGCCAAAAGCTTGTCCATGTCGCAATCTGGATCGGCAAAGGCGTTGTTGATCTCTTCGAATTCGGCGAGGAGGTCTACCGTCTCTTGCACCCCTTCTTTGACCGTTTCACGAACAGTTTTACTGTCGTCAAGCTGTGGTTCCTGTTCTAGGTAGCCAACACTGTACCCTTCTGATAGTGCCGCCTCACCGTTGAAATCTTTATCCACCCCAGCCATAATTTTTAACAGGGTCGATTTACCTGAACCGTTAAGGCCAAGGACTCCGATTTTGGCCCCGTAAAAATAGGAGAGGGAAATATCTTTGATAATGGGTTGCTTGTTGTAGCTTTTGCTGACTCGCATCATCGAATAGATGATTTTTTTTGTATCTTCACTCATTAGATATAAATCCTTGTTGTGGGTCTGATTTAAAATGCAAATCGATGATTTAACGTTTAGTTTTACACTGCTGAATAATTGCTAGGCCCGCTGGTTATATCCCGTTCGCTCAGAATTTGCAAAAAATTATAGGTTAAGCGGGGGTGTAGTTTGTTGCCTGCGAGCTCGAGCATGATGGAAAAGATTTGGTTAGTATCAAGAGATTCTTCGTAGCTACGATGAGTTCGCATAGCGTCGTAGGTATCGGAAATGGCAGTCATGTATGAACATATATGTTGTTGCCAGTTGTTTTTAGTTTTTGGATAGCCGTTGTTGTCGTAACGCATATGGTGCTCAAAGGCAGTAACAACGGCTAAGCGTGGAACCCCAGGGGTGTTAAGAAGGTATTCGGCACCAAGGCGTGGGTGTTGCTGCATAATTTCCCACTCATCTGCATCTAGTTCAGCTGATTTACTAAGAATGTCAGGAGAAATAAACATTTTGCCGACGTCGTGCAGCATGGCGGCGATACCAATATCGTTAAGTAGCTGCCCTTCGACTCCAAGTGCTTTAGCTTGAGCCAAGTTGAGCATGCAGATGTTGGTTGAGTGAGTATAGGTATATTCATCCATTGAGCGTAGCGGAGCAATTGCCATAAATGCATCGCTTTGACAATTAAACGCATTAACAAAGCCGTTGACTATTTCATTGATGCCGGTTATCTCAAGCTTCTGCCTGCTGCGCACTGTTTGATAAATATCCATGAAGCGGTCAGCTTCGGAGGCAGCAATGTCGTTTAAATTTAACCCGCTTAGCTGTTGGTTTATTGGTGTGGTAAAGCGGATTGCTACCTGATCAAAATGGATATTTTCACTATCTTTTAATTCGATTTGTTTGTCTGGTGATTTACTTAAAATACTTATCAGACCAAGTAGTTCCTCGGCATAAACATCGGGGGTGATCTTGAGAAAACTTATGCCGTTACGTTCTAGTGCTTGGAGTAAGCGAGTAACGGCTAGGTTGTCTGCAACTGGTTGGTTGGAAAAAATCAGTTGCCCGTCAATTACTTTGATGGTGATGTCGGTATGGACGTTAAATAGTAATTGGAGAGCACTCAGTGCTTGACGACCTAAACGCAAAACCTGTCTGTGTTCAGGGTGATAGAGCGAGGCGTTAGCGGCGGCGGTAGTCAGTAGCCTGATTAGCTTTTGTAATTGATCTTGGCGGTCAACTATCATTGTACCCCTCGTAGCTGTTTATTTCGAAGTTCTAGTGCTGTTAGGGCTAGGCGTTTATGTTTGCCAGTAGTTAGCTCTTGTAGCAATTTGGCAGCAGCAGGGTCAGAAAATAGCGCTAAATGGTTAATTATATCAACTTGTAATTGTTTGCGTCGTTTTGATGGTAATAGTCCTTGTTTTGATAAGATCCGGCGGAAAATAGGTAGGCTGTCACGATGACTAATCTTGGTTAAGGTTTGGACTGTTTGGCGCTTAATCTCAAGATCGGTGGCATCTGCTGGTTCACTAGCTAGATTTTTGTGGAGAATAGCGAGAATCTCTAAGCTTTGACTTCGGTCTGCTATGGCTACTGCAGCCAACAGCGCTTCTGGGTCGTCGCTTTGTAGTTCGTTGTGAAGCAACCGGTTAGCTGTTGCTGGGTTACAAAAAAAGAGGCAATTAATGGCTTCAATGCGTACTTTTGGATGTTCATGTGTAGTTAGTTTTTGTATTCTTTTCATGCTCTGCTGATCGACATTTTTACCAATAATACTTAGTAGGTTACGCACTAGGTACCAACGTTCATCACCAAGGGAGTTAATTATCATTTGCTTAGCATCACAGCCGATCCCTTCAAGTGTTTGCATCCAAAACTTTCTTTCTTCCCAAGTTGAAGCAAGTCCAAGACGTTCGATTAGCAGGTCACTATAGGGCTCCCCAACGCAAGTTATATACGCTGCAATATCAGGTTGCTTATCTTCTTCCCAGATGTCCGTAGCATCCAGCACTTCGGTTAAAAAAGTTAGTTGGCAGTGGTTTGCTAAAACTTTTTCATCAAAAATAGAGACTGTAGCAGTACCGCTATAAAGGTATTTCTGCCAATTGCTGTATATTTTTACCAAACTTATAAAGTCACCGATATCGAGAAAGAATCTCGAGAGGTCAAGCAAGTTTTGTTGGATTGAAACTTCTTGGTCAGGATCGATTTTATCTTCCAATAACTCAAAAATAATAGCAGCACAATTATGTTCAACTGATTGATGTTCAATCTGCTGTTTTAATTTTTCTTTTTCATCATCGGGGATGGTACTGATGGCATCTATATTTAGAAGACTCTGCAGTGCTGCCTGATAGTTGTTCGGCATGAAGCATTCGTGTTGTTCTTCTCTAAATAAAACATCTAGCCGCGCACGAATCATATCTTCTGCGAGAGGGGCAGTTTTTATTTTTATATTATGATTATGTTCAGGGTTAGATGTATCTGCCAGATTTGTTATTAAGCCAAATAGCCTTGACGATAGGTTAAGCTCTTGTCGGTTTTTACCTGCAATAGTGTTTTGTAGCAGGTGTGATGGGATTTTTTGCAGCATCTCGGGAGCGGCATGACGATGGTGTTCGAGTGCTTGAAATGCATTGTGTAGGAATTCTTGTTGCGCTTCGTCAGATAAATTGTTTAGTAGGGAAATAAGCTTATTGTCGATAGTTGTGGTTGTTTGATGATTACCGATTGCTTGTATGCTGTTATCAATAAAGTTGACGATCGATTGTGCCGATTGTGCTCGCTCAACCTCGTTACCAACCAACTTCTCATTAAATATTTCAACCACCGAATCGAGATCACAAGTTGAGTTGCTGTCGCCGAAGTCGAGAATCCCTTGATGGAGCCCATTGAGGAAATTCTCCCATAATTGTTCCCCGTTTGAGACGGTCTCTTCGAAGCTACTGTGGCTTGCTTGGAATGCATCGTAGTCTATGGGTACCACCGAAATGTGGTTTATTTGTTGCTGTTCGAGAAGTTTGTCAAATCCCCCAAAAGATTCAATGGTGTTGCGGTCTGAGCGTAGAAGCTGATTGAAACGGACTAATTCTGTCCCTTGGAGACCAGCTTCAAAGCTGATTGATGCTATCCCAAGAGATGAAAAGTAGGCAGCAAACTCTTGGTTAACCCTATCGTTTTTATCGAGCCATAATTCTTCATAAAAAATAGCGTCTGGTGCTATGCCTAGGGTAATGGTGGGGCTGACTTGAAATAGTTCATTGATGGTGTCGAGGGTTCTGTTAATGCTGGCAGCGATTTGTGGATGGTCGTCGGGGTACAGTGACAGCTGACGTCTGGACACGTTTAGCTGCTGCAAAAAGGTTGTTAGTAGAGGTTTGTCCTGATTTCCGGTAGCGTGATGATTCACAATTCCCTCAAATAGTCATTAAGATTAATCGTAGATGTTTGATAACTATAGCAGATACTCTAGGTAAAAGGTGATGATAACTGCTGTTCCTACGTGTGGTCAATTTGTTGCATTTGTTTGGCGTTGGTGGTAACTTCTGCGACGTGAAAATATATAACATATCAACAAATATCTGCCTATGAACTCCAATAAAAAGTTTGATGTTGGCGAAGCGGCTTTAGCCGCTCAACTGTTCGGTCAGCAGAATAAATATCTTAAACTAATAGAAAAAAAACTCGGCATTCGCCTTGGCAGTCAGGGGACCGTTGTCCATATCTCTGGTGATGCAGCTCAGGTTCATGTTGGCTCCCGCCTGCTCGAGGAATTAACGCTGCTATTGCAGGCGGATATGCCTATTTATCCCCCCGATATTGATTATGCAATCCGCATTTTATCTGCCGATTCAACGACCTCTTTGCGCGACATATTTTGTGACACTGTCTTTATTTCAGCGCGCAATAAGCTTATCTCTCCCAAAAGTTTGGCGCAAAAAAACTATATAGATAGTATTAGGAATAATCACGTTGTGTTTGGTGTTGGTCCCGCCGGCACCGGCAAGACTTACCTCGCTATGGCGATGGGAGTTGCTGCTTTAATGCGCAAGGAAGTGAGTCGCATTATATTGGTGCGCCCAGCGGTAGAAGCTGGTGAAAAATTGGGGTTTTTACCCGGCGATCTAGCGGAAAAAGTTAATCCTTATCTACGCCCACTCTACGATGCCTTTTACGACATGATAGAATTGGAAAAAGGGCAGGCATTGCTCGAAAAAGGTGTTGTTGAGGTTGCCCCATTGGCATTTATGCGTGGAAGAACGTTGAATGATGCCTTTATCATACTTGATGAAGGGCAAAATACAACTGTTGAGCAGATGAAAATGTTTTTGACTCGGCTTGGATTCGGGAGCCAGGCAGTTATAACAGGTGATGTTACTCAGATTGATTTGCCCAGAGATAAGCAGTCTGGATTGTTACATGCGGTAAATGTTTTAGATGGTGTAGAGGGAATATCTTTTACCCATTTTAGTGATGTAGACGTTGTACGCCATCCAATTGTCCAGGCTATTGTTAGGGCATATCAGGCGGCAGATAAAAAATAACCGTGTACCATTATTTATTTATGGTATTGAGGATTTATGACTAAAGAAGAAAAAAAACAATCACAATTAAACCGTGCCACTTTGTTTGCTGGCGGTCTGCAGGGGTTGCGCAACCAAAGACAGAACCGTTTTGAGCTTTGGTTATTGGCAGTTGTTGTGGTGTTATTGGCCTTGATTATTGTCCCTAAAGGGGGATTGATTCCAAACTATTATATCCCCGGTGATATTGCGACTCGTGATATTAAATCTCCTCGAGATTTGCTGATCGAAGATGCCCCTTTAACTGAAGCAAAGCGAGCTGAGGCAGCAGACAATTCGCCAATTATCTATCGTTTTGATGCAACTGCAGGTGCGCGCTCACTGGAGCAAGTCGGTGAAACGTTTCACCTTTTTACCGTCAGGCAAAGCGGTGTTGAAAGTATTGATTACGACGAATTTTTATCTCAGCTTGAAGATGAATTGGGTATCTCGTTGATCGCCGCTGATTTTCAGGAAACTCTCAGTTTTTTTGCTAATCAAAATGTCACTATTCTCGCCGATAAACTGTTGCACCCAGTGTTTGCTTTGCCAATTGTGGCTAATTTGCAAAAGTTTAAAGTTGATCGTGATAGCGGCATAGTAGTTATTGATACGCAGGACGAACGGGACCTTGACCAACGGTTATTTACTGGAACCATAGGTCTTAACGATGCTCTGAGCCTGGCTAATGAGAAATTATTACAGATACCTGAGGTGACAACTGCGCAACAGCAATTGCTACTGGAGCTGGTAACACAGCAACTAAGTCCGAGCTTGGTTTTTGATCAACTGGAAACTGATCAGCGACAAGCATTGGCCAGAGAGCAGGTAGCGCCAGTATTATTTCAAGTTAAAAAAGGCGAAATGGTAGTCCGTGAAGGGGCGAGGGTTACCGCTGAGCAAATTGTCAAACTGCAGGAAATTAGAGATTCTGGCCGCGATAATCGCAGCATTCAAACCGCAGCTGGCTTGATCATTTGTTCGCTATTGTTGATTTATGTTGGCTTTTATTTTGCTAAACGAAATATCAGTAAGTTTTGCCCTGATTTGAGAGATTTGTTGTTTTTGGCTGGAGTTGCCGTTTCTCTGTTTGTGTTGATAAAAATATCCATTTTTATTGCGGCTGGGGTTGGTACGAATTTCGCTTATATTGAATCATCCGCTTACCTTTATGCCATTCCTTTTGCCCTTGGGGCGATGCTGGTGCGCATTGTCCTTAATTCTGAAACAGCCTTTTTGTTCTCTGTTTGTTGCGCTATTTTAGCCGGTGTTTTGTTTGGTAATAGCCTGCTTATGGCTTTCTATGTTTTGACCTCAAGTCTAGTCGGTGCGCATGGGGTCCGTCATTGTCAGCGCCGTACGACTCTTTACCGTGCTGGCCTATGGATTGGCTTGATCAATGTAGCGATGATCATTGGCATCCATCTTTTGAGCGGACGTAACTTTGAGTTGCAGCTTCTGTGGAAGCTTGGTTTTGGTATGCTGGGCGGAATCAGTAGTGCTGTCATAGTGAATGGCACCATTCCGCTAGTTGAACTGTTATTTAAGTATACTACCGATATTAAATTGCTAGAATTGGCTAATATGAATGCTCCGATTCTGCGCGAGCTAATGATAGAAGCTCCGGGGACTTATCACCATTCAATTTTAGTTGGTAATTTGGCCGAAGCAGCTGCCGAGGCGGTAAATGCAAATCCATTATTAACTCGGGTTGCGGCTTATTATCATGATATTGGCAAAATTAAAAAACCCCTCTATTTTATTGAAAACTCAGGCGGGCAACGTAATAAGCACGATAAGTTGACCCCCTCTATGAGTGCTTTGATTTTGACATCTCACGTAAAAGACGGAATTGATTTGGCGCGCGAACACCGCCTTGGCTCAGAGATAATTGAGATTATTCAGCAACATCATGGTACTGGTTTGATTAAGTTTTTTTATGAGCGGGCAAAAAACCAATCTGACCCAGGAGTACAGCAGGTCGATGAGCGCGATTATCGCTACCATGGTCCAAAACCACAAACCCGTGAAGCAGCTCTTATTATGTTAGCCGATGCAGTTGAAGCAGCCAGTCGCACTTTGACCGACCCAACTCCGGCGAGGATTCAGGGGATGGTGCAAAAACTTATAAATAATATTTTTATCGATGGCCAGTTGAATGAATGTGATTTGACGCTGAAAGATTTAAATTTAATTGCTAAAAGTTTTAACCGAATTTTATCTGGCTCTTTCCACCACCGAGTCGATTATCCTGAACCTGTACATATTGTGCGGGAAAAAAATGGTAACAGTGAGCCCGGTGTAGTTAAAGAAAAGGTGAGGACTAAAAGTGCAAATTCAGATAGAAAACCGCCAGAAGCAGCACAAGATCCCGAAGCTGCAACTGCGAAGGATAGCTCAGAAGATCTTAAGCGTCTTGGGATATCCTGATGCTGAATTGTCAATTGTGTTCCTTGACAATGCTGGAATTCAGCAGATAAATTGTGAATATTTGCAGCGTGATCGGCCAACAAATGTCATATCCTTTGCTATGCAAGAGGGCGAAGGTGCTGGTTTAGTGCCGTTACTGTTAGGTGACGTTGTTATCTCGGCAGAAAGGGCAGCAAGCGATGCTGTAGAAGCTGATATCCCATTTCTCCATGAAATTTGGTTTTTGTTGCTGCATGGTATTTTGCATCTAGTTGGTTACGATCACGAACGTGGTACTGCTGCTGAAGCGGACCTGATGGAAGCTAAAGAGGCCGAAGTTTTTGCCCTTTTGCTGCAGGAATTTTCTCTTGAAGTGGAATGTTGATAACATAGGAGTAACGTTGTAGTGGGTCATGATCATTCAGTTAAGCCGGTCGGTTGGTGGCAAAAAGTTCGCAAACGGATAAGTCTGCAACCGCAAGCAACAAGCGAAGAAGAATTACAGGAGCTAATTGACGCATCTGAGCAACACGGGATTATCGACGAAGAAGAGGGTGATATGTTGCAATCCATCCTTGAGCTCGATGAAACCATCGTTCGCGAGATCATGGTGCCAAGGACTGAAATTGTATGTGCTGATGCCGAAGCTCCATTTAGTTCTGTTTTGCAGATAATTCTTGATTCTGGCCATTCACGTATCCCTATCTACAAAAATAATATCGATAATATAATTGGTTTGGTATATGCCAAGGATTTGCTTCACTATTGGGGGCAACCTTTAGAGACCCTTTCGCTTGATAACATAATGCGCCAACCGTTTTTGATCCCAGAATCAAAGCAGGTCAATGTAATGCTTAAGGAGTTTCAGTCTGCTCGAGTGCATATGGCGATTGTCATTGACGAGTATGGTGGTACTTCAGGCTTGGTTACTATCGAAGATTTGATCGAAGAAATTGTTGGTGAAATACAAGATGAGTACGATCTGGAAGAAAAATTATTGATCGAGCAAGCTGATGGGACTCTGTTAGTAGATGGCCGGTTAAGTATTGAAGAATATGAAGAATATTTTGATATTGAGGTAGAGCGGGAAAAGTTTGATACCGTCGGTGGCTATGTTATTGAGCAGTTCGGTCGAGTTCCTATAGTTGGAGAACGAGTACGAGTTGGTGATGTCGACATGGAAATTATCAAAGGCGATCAACGTGTTATCCGGCAACTGCGAATTATGCCATTGGTAGCCACTAAAGTAATTGGTGACGAGCATTGATGCGGTTGCTCAAATTTGACCGGAATTTAATTATTGCCGCCGGCTCTGGTTTGTTATTAGCGGTGCCATTTGCGTTTCCCCATCTGTTTTTTCGCTCTTGGATTGTCTTAATCCCTCTTTTTTTAGTTGTACGACAGCGCCCATTTGCTGCAGGTTTCGCAGCAGGATTGTTTTTTTTTGCTGCAGTCCTTTATTGGTTAAATAACGTTATGACCACTTACGGTGGTCTTTTGCCCATCTTTTCCTTGCTTGCATATCTTTTTTTAATTACCTATTTAGCCACTTATTTTGGTTTGGCCACTTGGTTGTCATGGCGACTTGAGCAGCTGCTAAAAATACCATCTCTGTTTGTTCTCCCTCCAGTTTGGGTGGCGTTAGAATATCTTCGTGGCTGGCTGTTTACCGGGTTCCCATGGGCAACTATAGGTTATTCGCAGCAAAACTTTTCTTTAGCCATCCAAAGTTCAGATGTTACCGGAGTGTATGGGGTAAGCCTGATGTTGGTAGCAGTTAACTGCGCTATTGCCGGGATTATCGCTGAACCCAAGAGTCGTCTAGCACGCTTAGGTGTGATTATAGTAATGGCGATCTCGATTAGTCATTTTGGTTATGGAGTTTGGCGGCATTGGCAACCATTAGATATTCGTAGTGAGCAACTTAAGGTTGCCCTTATCCAAGGGAATATTGCCCAGGAACAAAAGTGGAGCCCAGAGTATCGGGAAGCTACGATCGATCAATATACAAAATTGTCGACTAATGCAGCATCAGGTAATCCCGATTTATTGATTTGGCCAGAGGCAGCAACGCCATTTTTCTTGCAAGATAGTTCAGCTTTGGCTGTAAAAGTAAAAGGTTTGCCAGAGAAATTACAGGTTCCGTTGTTGCTTGGTAGTCCAGCTTACAGCAAAATTGCAGCTAATAAATATCAATACTATAATCGTGCTTACCTACTTTCTACCACCGGTAGAACGCTCGGTTATTCGGATAAAATTCATCTGGTGCCGTTTGGTGAATATGTCCCTTTTGGGCGGTTTTTAACCTTTATAAAGAAAATGGTCGTTGGGGTCGGTGACTTTACTCCGGGGGAAGTGCACCCGTTGTTATTGAATGGACATAGTCTGGGCGTTTTGATTTGTTATGAAGCAATTTTCCCAGATTTAGCACGCAAGTATGTTCAGGAAGGCAGCAGTTTATTGGTTAATTTAACCAATGATGCTTGGTTTGGGCGTAGTTCGGCACCTTATCAACTGTTGGCAATGACCCGATTTCGAGCAATTGAGAATCGCATTTGGCTTGCTAGAGCTGCAAATACTGGTGTTTCGGCGTTGATTTCTCCTGCCGGAAAAGTGACGTTGGCCGGACCGATATTTGAATCTTTGCACTTGAGTGGGCAGGTTGGGTTAGGGGCTGAAGGTACTTTTTATACTAGACATGGGGATGTCTTTGCCCAGTTTTGTCTCCTAATTACGTTTGGATTTGTAATCGTTGTATGGTCACAGAGAAAACAAAACTAATGTTTTTAGTTTCTCGGGTGGAAAGGTTTTAAAATGGCAAATGTAACTGCAATAATTCCAGCTCGTTATGGTTCTACTCGGTTTCCGGGTAAACCATTAGCGTTGATAAATGGCTTGCCGATGATTCAACACGTTTGTCAACGAGTTGCTAAGGCAGTAATGGTAAACCGGGTTATTGTTGCAACCGATGACGAACGTATAGCGGCAGTTGTTGAAGGTTTTGGTGGTGAAGTAATGTTGACCCGCGCTGACCATCCTACTGGGACTGATCGCTTGGCAGAAGTCGCAGAGAAAATTGATGCAGAATTGATTGTTAATGTGCAAGGCGATGAACCATTAATTGATCCACGAATGGTAGATCAGGCGATTGCACCACTACTAGAAAATCGGCAGATTGAGATGGGGACATTGGCTGCACCTATTGATCAAGTGGATGATTTTCATAATCCAAATGTGGTTAAGGTGGTTAAGTCTCAGTCTGGGCTAGCTCTCTATTTTTCCCGTGCTCCGATTCCCTGGCCGCGTGATTTAAACTCTGAACAACTGGCGATAGAGTTGCCGCAGTTAGGGGTATTGCGACACATTGGCCTCTATGTATATCGCCGGAAATTATTACTTGATTACCCGACCTGGCCCAAAACGCCGCTAGAAAATTTAGAAAATTTGGAACAGTTGCGGGCTTTAGAGCGGGGAATTGGTCTATATGTAGCAGAAACCCAATTCAGTTGCCATGGTGTAGATACCCCGGCAGACTTGGATCGAGTCGCAAAACTTATGAACGTAGAAAACCTGTAATATCGGCAGTTTGTTTCTTTTTTGTTGATGTGGATGGTTTTTTGCATAACGGGCTTTCTTTCGCTTGAAAATCTGTGTAGTATCTTCTTTTAGGGTTGTTAGTATTGGCAACAATTAACGTCATAGTTTTTGAATAAGGATGGACTAGATAAATGAAGACAAAGTTTCTCTTTGTGACTGGTGGGGTGGTATCTTCTCTTGGAAAAGGGTTGGCGGCAGCTTCGATTGGAGCATTAATGGAGTCCCGTGGGCTCAAGGTTTCTATGCAGAAAATGGATCCCTATATTAACGTTGACCCCGGTACGATGAGCCCGCTACAGCACGGTGAAGTTTTTGTTACTGATGATGGCGCTGAAACTGATCTCGATTTAGGCCACTACGAACGTTACACCTCGGCAACATTGTCGCGTAAGTCTAACTTTACCACTGGTCAAGTATACGATTCTGTTATCCGTAAAGAACGTCGTGGCGATTATCTCGGTGGTACGGTGCAAGTTATCCCTCACATTACCAACGAAATTAAACAGAAGATCCTTGATAATGCCAAAGATGTCGATATTGCCATTGTCGAAGTCGGTGGAACCGTTGGCGATATTGAATCACTCCCGTTTCTTGAAGCTATCCGCCAATTCCGTGCCGACTTAGATCGTGATAGTGTACTTTACCTCCATTTGACCCTGGTTCCATACATTGCTACTGCTGGTGAATTGAAGACTAAGCCGACTCAGCACAGTGTTAAGGACTTGCGCGAGATAGGTATTCAGCCGGACATTTTGTTATGTCGCTGTGATCGTGAAATTCCTCGGGAAATGAAAGCGAAAATTGCACTATTTTGTAATGTTCCTGAAGCCGCAGTAATTACTGCTCGTGACGTTGGAACCATCTATGAAGTGCCTACTGAGTTTCATGCTGAAGGCTTGGATGAGCGAATTATAGATTATTTAAATATCTGGACTAAATCTCCCGATTTGTCTGGTTGGGAACGAATTGTTGAACGGGTTAAACAACCTGCGAATGAAACTACGATTGCTGTGGTTGGTAAGTATGTTGGGTTGACCGAAAGTTACAAGTCTTTGGCCGAAGCTCTTACTCATGGTGGAATCGCTAATAATTGCCGGGTGAATTTAAAGTATGTTGATTCTGAAGCGCTGGAGCGCCATGGCATCAACGATACTTTTGCTGACGTCGATGGCATTCTTGTCCCCGGTGGCTTCGGCGAGCGTGGCAGTGAGGGTAAAATAGCCGCTATTGGTTATGCTCGTGAAAATAAAATACCATTCTTTGGCATTTGTTTAGGGATGCAAATGGCGGTAGTTGAATTTTCTCGTCACGTTTGTGCTATCGAAGATGCTCACTCTGCCGAATTTGTTGAAGCTGCTAAAAACCCTATTATTCACATTATGGAAGAGCAAAAAAAGGTGAAAAAGAAGGGCGGTACTATGCGCCTAGGTGCTTATCGATGTGAATTAGAGGCAGGGACTCTAGCACGTAGAATTTATGGCACCGATTCCCTCTCTGAGCGTCACCGTCATCGGTTTGAGTTTAATAATGCTTATTTAGATAAACTAAAGGATTGTGGATTAGTCTTTTCTGGGATTAACCCAGAGTCAAACTTAGTTGAAATTGCTGAGTTAACCGACCATCCTTGGTTCCTTGGTTGTCAATTTCATCCTGAATTTAAATCACGCCCAATGGATCCTCACCCTTTATTTGAATCTTTTGTCGGTGCCTGCCAAAAGCAGCACGAGGGTAAATAAATGTCTCAAGTGGAGGTTGGTTCGACCAGCTTTGGTGGTTCTAAGCAACTTGTTTTGATTGCGGGCCCGTGCGCAATTGAAGATGAAGATTTAACGCTGCGAATAGCAGACGGATTAAAGGAAATCGCTACTGAGCTCAACTGTGAACTTATTTTTAAGGCTTCTTACGATAAGGCTAATCGCACTTCCGTAACCTCTTTTCGAGGTTTGGGAATGGATCGTGGGCTGCGCCTACTAGAGCGGATCAAAAGAGAATTTGAACTGCCTATTATCTCTGATATTCACGACGTTAGCCAGATTGAGGCTGCCGCAGAAGTTTTAGATGTCTTACAGATTCCGGCATTTTTGAGTCGACAAACCGACCTTTTAGTTGCTGCTGGTAATAGTGGTAAGGCAATTAATTTAAAAAAAGGACAATTTCTCGCTCCTTGGGATATTGAGCATGGGGTTAACAAGATTGCTTCGACCGGTAACAAAAATATTTTACTGACCGAGCGTGGCGTTACTTTTGGCTATAACAATCTTGTAGTTGATATGCGTTCGCTAGTCATTATGCGTGAACTTGGCTACCCGGTAGTGTTTGATGCAACCCATTCGGTGCAATTGCCCGGTGGTGCTGGTGGATCATCTTCAGGTCAGCGGCAATATGTTGGGGCTTTATCGAGGGCAGCTGCGGCAACTGGCATTGATGGTTTATTTTGGGAGGTTCACGAAAATCCCGATAAGGCATTGTGCGATGGAGCTAACTCTTTGCCTTTGTCACAAGTTAAAGCCTTGTTACAGCAAATTCTCGACTTTGATGCCACTTTTAAGCAAGGTGATGCTGGGAGTTTAAGCTAATGATTGAAGTTGCAAAGCGAGTATTGCAGATTGAAGCTGATGCGGTATTAGCTCTTCAGTCGCGCCTTGACGACGATTTTTGCCAAGCGGTGAAAATGATAATTGCCTGTGAAGGCAAAGTAGTCGTAACGGGGATGGGAAAGTCTGGTTTGATTTGTCAGAAAATTGCGGCAACCATGGCATCCACCGGGACTCCGACCTTTTTTCTCCACCCTGCTGAAGGTATTCATGGTGACCTTGGTATGTTATCTCGTGGCGATGTTGTCGTCGCAGCATCTTACTCAGGTGAAACAGAAGAGGTTTGCAGAATATTGCCCGTGATTAAGCGGATGGGATTGCCGCTGATAGCTGTGTCGGGGAATCCGCAAAGTACGTTGGCAATTGCGGGTGATGTCCATCTTGATGTTAGTGTTGCCGAGGAGGCGTGCCCGTTAGGTTTAGCGCCGACGGCAAGTACTACTGCTACGTTAGCCATGGGTGATGCTTTAGCTGTTGTTTTACTTGAAGAACGGGGATTTAAAGCAGAAGATTTTGCTATGTTTCATCCTGGCGGTGCTTTGGGGAAAAAATTATTACTACGGGTCGAAGATTTAATGCACGTTGGTGATGAAATCCCAATGGTTGCCCCAGAGACACTTTTGCGTGAGGCTTTGTTCGAAATAACTAGTAAAAAACTCGGAGTTACTGGTGTTGCCGCCGCCCAAGGCGAACTTCTTGGTGTTTTTACCGATGGTGATTTACGGCGGATAATGGGTCAAGGTTTGGAAAGCTTACAGCAGCCAATTAAACAGGTGATGTCCACTGCACCTAAACGGATACTGCGGCATAACCTGGCGGCTAAAGCTTTGCAAATCATGGAAACCCATTCTATTACCTCATTGTTTGTTTTTGCCGATGAGGAGAGCACGATACCAGTTGGTATTGTCCATCTTCATGATCTGCTAAAATCTGGAGTTGTTTGATGGATAAAAAACTAGCAAAAATCAAATTATTGCTTCTTGATGTCGATGGTGTTTTGACCGATGGCCGGATAATTTACGATGCCGAAGGGAATGAATTGAAAGCCTTTGATGTTAAGGATGGCCACGGCTTGAAGCTAATTCAGCGTGCGGGGATTAAGGTTGGAATTATTACTGGTCGATCATCAACGGTTGTTAGTCGTCGAGCTGCTGAGCTAGGGATTGAAATTCTCTATCAAGGGGCACTGAAAAAGCTAGAGCCTTACTTTGAAATTTTAGCACAAGAAGGTTTAACCGACGAACAGGTAGCTTATGTTGGAGATGATGTTGTTGATTTGCCGATTTTGCGCCGGGTTGGATTTAGTGCAACGGTAGCTGATGCTGTTCCCGATGTGGCTCCATTTGTCGATTATGTTACCCAGCGTTGCGGTGGACGCGGTGCGGTTAGAGAAATCTGTGATCTCTTGGTACATGCTTCCGGGCAATGGGACGAATTGACCAAGAGATATTTTGTTGCTGAAGACGATTGATGCTTAATTTTCGACGTATATTGGCATTTATAATCATTGTTTCTGTTGTTATTGTGACGACAGTGATTTATCGCAATATGCAACAGTTGGCGCCGGAGGAAATTTTAAATTTGCTGCCTGACGATGTTGAACTTGCATTGCAGGACTTGCACTATACGCAAAATGAAAATGGGCAGCGAAGTTGGACTCTTGATGCTGATAAGGCTGAATACATACGTGACCGTAACTTGGCCAAGCTAGATACGGTTAAATTACAGTTGTTTAAAACAGAAAAGTTTGATGCGGTTGTCCTGCAGGCTGATAAGGGGCAACTGGAGCAGGATACTCGCCAAGTTGATCTTTGGGACAATGTTGTGATAACCGCTACAAATGGCGAACAATTATTTACTGATCGGCTCCATTATGATGATAATATCCGGCAAATAAGTAGTGAAAAAAATGTTCTGATACGCTCACCCAGGTTTGAATTGACTGGGGTAGGAATGGTAGTCGAAATTGATAAAGGCCGGTTGTTGCTAAAAAAGCAAGTAAGGCTCGTATTGTATCCATCTGGCAGGGAGAATCAGTAGATGTTGAGAGTATTATTGTTGTTTATTGCACTGTTATTTTTGCCTCTTTGTTGTTTGGCGGCAGAGCCAACGACAGCTGCTTCTGTCCCCAAATATGATAGCAAGCAACCAGTTGAGGTTACTGCTAAACAGCTGGAAGTACTACAAGAGCAAAGGCGATCGATTTTTACTGGTGATGTTGTTGTGGTGCAGGGCGAGATGACTATGACTGCGGCAACTTTAAATATGTTTTTGCAGCAAGAACAAGATGAAGTTGAACGGTTAGTCGCGGATGGAGGGGTGCGGGTAACGTATCTAGATCGCATTGCAACCTCGACAAAGGCAATTTATTATCAAGTTGACGAGCGTTTAGTTTTGGTTGGCAATGCTGTGGTAGTTCAAGGGCAAAATAAAATAACTGGTGAAGAGATAACTCTCTATTTGCAAGAGAATAGAAGTGTTATTAAAAGTTCAAAAACTGGTAGAGTTAAAGCGGTTATCATTCCTGCACAACAAATGGGACAGTAGTGAGTAAAGTTCTTAAAGCAACCAATTTGCATAAAGTTTATGCTGGGCGTGAAGTTGTTTCAGGGGTTAACCTTGAAGTGTCTTCTGGTCAAGTGGTTGGTTTGCTTGGTCCCAATGGGGCTGGAAAAACTACTAGTTTTTACATGGTTGTGGGCTTGGCAACGCCTGACCAGGGGCGGGTGTTGCTGGATGATGAAGATATCACTGATCTACCCATGTATTTGCGGGCTAGGTCCGGAATATCATACTTGCCGCAGGAGGCTTCAGTATTTAGAAAATTAACGGTTGCTGAAAATTTACTGGCAATTATCGAAACCTTGAAGCTAACCAAGGGTGAGCAGCAACAGCAGTTGGAACAGCTGTTGAATGATCTGAATATTACCCACATAAGGGATTCAAAAGGCTATGCCCTCTCTGGGGGAGAGCGAAGGCGAGTTGAAATTGCCCGTTCTCTAGTTCTTGATCCGGCATTCTTATTACTTGATGAACCCTTTGCTGGGATAGATCCAATCGCAGTTATAGATATTCAAAATATAATTTCGCAGCTTAAGGAACGCGGCATAGGTATATTGATTTCCGACCATAATGTTCGTGAGACTCTAGGTGTCTGTGATTGTGCATATATTTTGAACCGCGGTGAATTGCTTGAATTTGGGACTCCGGAAGAAATTGCCGCCAGTCCAGTCGCACGGGAAATTTATTTGGGAGAAAAATTTAGACTTTAAGCAGTTTCACTGCTATTGGGATTAATAATTATATGGCTCTTGATCTTCGGTTACAGGTAAAACTTAGTCAACAACTGGTAATGACTCCACAGCTACAGCAGGCAATCAAGTTATTGCAACTGTCGCGTATGGAGTTAGCCGAAGTTGTTACTGAAGAGCTAACCGAAAATCCTTTGCTCGAAGAGGTGGTCGAAACAAAAGACGAGCCAATTGATGCCCCTGCCAGTATCGCAGAAACTTCTACCGATTCTCCCGCTGCTCCAGAGCAAGAAGTTAAGGGTGAATCGGAAGGGATGGAAGATATTGATTGGCAGACATATCTTGAGGGCTATAGCTTAAATAGTAGTGATAGCCGCAATAACTATGAAAGCCAAGAAGATCGCCCTTCTTTTGAGAGTTTACTAACTAAAAAAGAGAAGCTGTACGACCACATGATGTGGCAATTAAGGCTCTCTTCATTTACTTCTACAGAGCAACATGTTGCTGCTGAAATTATTGGGAATTTAGATGAAATTGGCTACCTTCGAGCCAGCCTTGACGATATGTCGACGCAGTCAGAGTACGATATCGCTCTGTTTGAGGATGTTTTAGCTCGAGTGCAGCAGTTTGACCCGCCTGGCGTTGCGAGCAAAGACCTACAGGAATGTCTGCTACTGCAATTGCAGCGTTTGGAGCTGTCTGATTCATTAGCAGCAACAATTTTACGTGACTATCTGCACGAGCTTGAAGGGCGAAAGTACAACGTTATAGCTAAGGGGGAGAAAATATCCTTGGATGACGTTTTGGAGGCAGCAAAGTTTATTTCTGAGCTTGATCCCAGACCTGGACGTGCTTATAACGAAGAGGATGCGCATTATATAACCCCAGATATTTTTGTGCGTAAAGTTGGCAATGAGTATGAAGTCACCCAAAATGATGATGGCTTGCCTAGCTTGCGGATTAATTCTTTTTATCGTAATGCTTTGACCGACAATAAAGGTGTAGATAAGAAGGCTGGAGAATATATCCAAGATAAAATGCGTAGTGCCGTATGGTTAATTAAAAGTATTCATCAGCGCCAGCGTACAATTTATAAAGTTACTAAAAGTATTGTTAAATTTCAGCGAGAATTTTTCGATCATGGCATTGAACATTTGAAACCTTTGGTTTTGCGTGATGTTGCCGATGACATTGAAATGCACGAATCAACCGTTAGTCGGGTTACAACCAACAAATATGTACAGACCCCGCAAGGGTTATTTGAACTCAAGTATTTCTTTAATAGTGGTATTAATACAGCTGATGGTGATGCTATAGCGTCAGAAAGTGTTAAAAGTAGAATTAAGGAAATAGTTGCCGCTGAGGACCCGAAAAAACCCTATTCTGATCAAAAGATTGTTACTCTGCTAGCGGAACAAGACATTAATATCGCCCGTCGGACGGTAACAAAATATCGTGAAATGTTAGGATTGGGGTCGTCAACGGAGAGAAAACGGTTATTTTAATCTTGTCTGTAGTTAAGCAACTGGTGCATATGGAACAAACTTACGTTATAATTAAACAATCCAGGTTCCATGCCGGAACCTGATGAATCAAGGAGGTTTATCTATGCAAATTGCCGTTACCTTCCGTCATATGGAGAGTAGTGCTGCTGTTCGTAGTTATGTGGAAGAGAAACTGACCAGAGTAAAAAAATATATCGACGAGCCAATTGATGCTCAAGTAGTTTTGTCGGTACAAAAAAAGATCAATCATCGTGCTGAAGTAATTATGGTCGCTAAGGGATTGACCATGAAAAGCACTGAGACCAAAGAAGATATGTATGCTGCTATCGATTTAATGGTAGATAAAATAGAGCGGCAGCTAAAAAAATATAAAGATAAATTGAAAAAACATAAAGGTGGATCTGGCGGTAATCGTCGGATTGAAAAGACCATTTTTTCCGCCGAAAGTGTTGACGCTGGTAGTGATGAACCAGAAATTGTTCGGAGCCACTCCTTTTTTGTAAAGCCGATGTCGGTTGAAGAGGCGGTAATGCAGATGGATTTGTTGCATAAAGATTTTCTAGCTTTTACCGATGATCGCACCGAAGAGATGAATGTAGTTTATCGCCGTAAGGATGGTAACTACGGATTAATAGTACCGCAGGGAAGTTAACTGCTTATGACGCGGGTCTTTTTTGGTGTTCAAAAAAGACCCGCATTTATTTATTTCTGACATAAATAAGAATGTGATTATGAAAATTTCTGAACTGTTGAATCCGGAAGCTATCGTCGCTGATCTGCAGGCAAAAGATAAAGAAAAAGCCTTGGCAGAACTCACCGATGCATTAATCTCATGTGAACCATCTCTTGACCGGGGCTCGGTGATTGCTGTTCTGCAAGAACGGGAAAAGCTTGGTAGTACCGGGATTGGTGATGGGGTAGCAATCCCACACGGCAAGTTAGCTGGTATTCCTGAGTTGAAATTGGTGTTTGGGCGGAGTCACACAGGAGTTGATTTTGAATCAATGGATGGGCAACCAGCGTACTTGTTCTTTTTGCTGATCGCTCCTGAAGAGTCGGTAGGTGTCCACCTTAAGACTTTGGCTAGGATATCAAAACTTCTTAAAGATGCGGCGGTAAGAAAAAAGTTGCTAGATGCAGCTGACCCGCAAGCTATTTATCAAATTGTTTCTGAAGAAGAGGGGTAATCCCGGTTTTTAGTGTTTTGTCTTGGTCTGGTATGGCAGTGAGATAATTGAGGGTTGGTACTATGGTGAAACTTACTATCCAAGAAATTCTTGACGAAAAAGAAGCTGGACTGGATTTGGAAATACTTTCTGGTGCTGGTGGTTTGTCGCGTTCAATTTCGGTTCCCAGAATACAAAAGCCTGGACTTGCTTTAGCTGGATATGTCGATAGTCTACACCCCGATAGGATCCAGATAATCGGTGCAACAGAATTAAATTATTTAGGTACGGTGCCAACTTTAGATGCCATTGAAAAAGTTAGGACACTCTGCAGTAGCAATCTTTCCTGTTTAATTATTACAAAAAACCAACCAGCACCTGATTACTTAGTCGCACAGACCGAAGCGTGTAATATCCCGTTGCTACGAACTACACATCTGAGTTCAAGCTTTATATCTCTCATCACCCGTTTTTTAGAGGAACGTTTGTTGCCTACATCGACCCTCCATGGGGTGTTGATGGATATTCTTGGTATTGGTGTTTTACTGCAAGGCAAAAGTGGGGTAGGGAAGAGTGAATGTGCTCTCGATTTGATTCTCCGTGGTTATCGGTTAGTTGCAGATGATATTATAAAAGTCCGCTTTAAATTACCATCGGTAGTTTTTGGCGAAGGGATGGATCTGCTTCATTATCATATGGAAATTAGGGGCTTGGGGATTCTTAATATCAAGCATTTGTTTGGGGTTGCTGCCATCCGTGAGCGTAAGAAAATCGATTTGGTTATTGAACTAGTGAAGTGGGAGCACGGCAAAGAGTATGACCGTTTGGGGTTGGAAGATCATACCTATAATCTTCATGGTGTTGAATTGCCATTTGCCCAAATCCCTGTTGCTCCCGGTCGAAATATGGGGACAATAATAGAGGTTGCTGCGCGGAACCAATTGTTGAAAGGGATGGGGTACCACAGTGCTAGAGAGTTCCAAGAATTATTAGAAAAACGGATGGCCGCTGCTGCACATCTGCATTCCCATTCGATTATCGGGGAAAACCTTGAATGAGTCGTCGGTTGTTGATTATAACTGGTTTGTCCGGTTCGGGTAAAAGTACCGCTGCAAGAGCTTTAGAGGATCAAGGTTTTTTTGTTGTAGATAATCTCCCTTTGGTCATGTTGTCAGATTTTATGCAACGAGCGGCTGAAAGCTTAAGCTCAGATTCTGCTATCGCAGTGGTTGTTGATGTCCGTAATCGTGGTTTTCTGACCAATTATAAAGAAATTTTCGCACAACTTAAGCGAGAAGGTTATCGGCTTGATATTCTCTTTTTTGAGGCATCAGATCCTGTATTGCAGCGGCGCTTTTCGGAAACTCGACGTTTGCACCCTTTGGCTGTCGCCGAAACGTTACAAAGTGGGATAGCAAGGGAACGACAACAGTTACATGTCTTGCGAGAAATTGCGACGAGGATTGTCGACAGTAGTAACCTTAATTCTCGCCAATTGCATGATTTGATGCTCGATTTTATTGGCGAGAAGCATCAATCAATGCTTATTGTAAACCTTGAGTCATTTGGTTATCGTTTTGGTCTGCCACCAGCCGCAGATTTGGTTTTTGATGTTAGGTTTTTGCAAAACCCATATTATATTGATGCTCTAAGACCACTGACTGGATTGGTCCCGAAGTTACAAGAGTATGTTTTGTCGCAACCCTCTTGCTGTGAGTTTCGCAATCGCCTTGACAGTTTCCT
Source organism: Desulfuromonadaceae bacterium (assembly GCA_016744555.1). Lineage (GTDB taxonomy): Bacteria > Desulfobacterota > Desulfuromonadia > Desulfuromonadales > Geopsychrobacteraceae > Desulfuromusa. Next base: position 8,446 of record JADGED010000002.1, on the reverse strand, counting down.
TGGTTTTTTAATCCACCATTATCGAATTGAGGGTAAAAGTTATCTGACGGTTGCTATAGGTTGTACTGGAGGAAGGCATAGGAGTGTGACTATTGTTGAGGACCTTTATCGTAGCTTCCCGGATCAAGAAGTATTGTTACGGGTTAACCATCGAGATGTTGATAAGGGGTAATATATGATAGGTATTGTGGTTGTTACCCACGCAGGTCTTGCTCGTGAATTACTACAGGCGGCTGAATTGATTCTTGGCCCCCTAGAGAAAGTAGATGCGGTAAGCATTGATCGAGATATGTCGGTAGATATTGCAAAGGATCAGCTTCAGCAAGCCATAATTAATGTTGGTGGTACAGGGGCAGGCGTCCTAATTTTAACCGACCTTTTTGGCGGCACCCCTACCAACATTAGCGCAGAATTTTTAGCTCCGGGGAAGGTCGAAATCCTTGCAGGGGTAAATTTGCCAATGGTGATTAAAAGTGCTAGCGCTAGGCTTAGTTACGACCTTGATGGTTTAACTGGACTGCTAAAAGAATATGGGAAAAATGCAATAATGCGTCCTGCCGAAATTTTGGGTTTGGTTTGAGAGAAAGCAATTTATTGAGATGAATCTTGTTTTAATCCGTATCGACAATCGCTTAATTCATGGCCAGGTTTTGGAAACGTGGGTACCTTTTGTGGGGGCAGATTGTATTGTCGTTGCTAATGATGAAATTGCCGGAAATCAATTGAAAAAAATGATGATGCAGGCTTCTGTTCCAAGTAGAATGAGGGTGGAGATTGGTACTGTTGACGACTGTGTAGCGTTGCTAAAATCACCGCAGTTGGACAAATGTAGGACCTTGTTATTGTTTGGTACGCCGGCAGATGCCGTTCGTGCTCATCGTGCAGGGCTTGAATTTACTAACTTAAACCTTGGTAACTTACATGCTGATGAATGGCAGGCACAGCTAAGTTGCACGTTATTTTTAAGTACTGTTGACTTGGTTGACTTGGAGCTACTTGATCATGCTGGGGTGAAAATCACTGCACGCTGTATCCCTGCAGATGGCGAGCGGTCTTGGCGTAAGCTTATACCTGCAGCAAAGGGTAAGGCTTAATGGTCAGCGGTCTCTTCATAGGGGCAGTGATTTCACTGATCTGTGGGTTGGACCGAGTTGCCATACTGCAAGTTATGGTTTCCCGCCCCATTGTTGCTGCACCTTTGACGGCATTTTTTCTTGGGGATGCCATGGTTGGGTTGCAGGTTGGCGTGATGGTAGAATTGTTGTGGCTAGCACGGTTGCCAGTTGGCGCAGCAGTACCTCCAGATGACACGCAAGTCGCAATTGGTGGGACGACATTGGCAATTATTTTGGGAGAGCGATTAGGTAACGCAGGGCTAGAGTTAGTGTTGTTATGTTTATTGGTCGCAATTTTGTTAGGCAAGGTTGGGCAATACTTTGATCATTTTGCCCGGCAACATAACGTTCGTTTGGCCCAAAAGGTAGATGCTGCTCTTGATAGTGGTTCTTTGCTGATGGCTGAGCTGCAGCACCTTCGTGGGCTAGGTAGTTTTTCCCTTGCCGCACTCGGGACGTATATAACCATTATAACAGGTGGTCTATTAATTATACCAATATTACTTCCGCTAATTCAGCAACCATTGAGTTATTCATCTAGCTGGATAGAGTTGGCACTGCCATTAGTTGGTGTCGCGGTAATCTTGGGAACAGTAAATGTAAGTAGAGCAATTACCCTTTTTTGTGCCTCTTTTGGAATGGCATTCTTGCTGATGTGGTTGGTGTAGTTATGGTGATTCCACGGAAAACTCGGGTGTATATATGGTTTCGCTTACTTTTATTGCAGGCTAGTTGGAATTATGAACGTTTTCAGGGGGTCGGTTTCTTTTATGCCCTATTGCCGGGATTAAGAAAAGTTTATGCGAAGGAAGAGTTACTTGCAGTAAGTCGGAAGTATACAGGTTATTTTAATACCCATGTTTATTTAGCACCATTAGTTGCTGGAGCTGTATTGAAGCTTGAGGAAGATCATGCTGCGGGTAAACTTGAGCAGCAGGTTGATATTAAAGATTTTAAGGAGATGGTTGCTGCCCCTTACGCTGCAATTGGTGATGCTCTGTTTTGGGGAGGCTTGCGACCATTAGCAGCAGCGATAGCTTTGTTTTTTGCGGTAAAAGGGATTTTGTGGGCCGCAGTAATTTTTGTTGTTGGTTACAACTTGGTTCCCGCATGGTTTCGTACCGTGTTTTTTGTTCATGGTTATCGACGAGGGATAAAGTCGGTTGAATTTATTCAGCAACATAAATTACCTGATTGGGCTATCCACACCAAAGAGGCAGCAATAGTTGTCTTGGGTGGGCTAAGTGCCTTTATGGTTTTTTCCCATTTAACTGAATTGCAATTACCTAGTTGGCTGGGAATGCTAACGTTGATTCCTATGGTTATGTTGGGCTTAGTTGCTCGTAAAGGGGTTTCTACCCTTTTGCTGATATTTATAACTGTTGGCAGCATTTTTTTACTTGGATTGTTTTGGGTCGATATGACGCAGTTGTTTATCATGTTGGGGATGGATTTATAATGCAAAATAATAATTTTACAATAGTTAACCGGCTTGGCTTGCATGCTAGAGCGGCTGCACAATTTGTGCAGACAGCAAATAAGTTTAATGCTGAAGTAACAATAGTTAAAGAAGATATCGAAGTTAATGGCAAAAGTATTATGGGGATTTTATTGCTGGCCGCTCCACGCGGTACCGAAATTGCGATAACCATAGAAGGTGGTGACGAGGAAGAAGCAATGTCTGCTATTGGTGCTCTTATAGAGGATGGGTTCGGTGAAGAATAAAGTCGCTGAAGATACATATCTGATTGGTATTGGTGTCTCTCCCGGAATAGGAATCGGTGAAGTAAGTCTTGTTGATCAGCGACCGCTGATAGATAAGTCATTAATTGATGTTTCTGAGATTGAGTCAGAATTACTTCGTTTTAGAGGGGCTCTTGATTTAGCTAAGCAGCAGCTACAAAAAATAAATCATACCGTATCAAAACAACCGCATTTGCGTGATCATGTGTATATTCTTGATACCCACTTACTAATTCTTGAAGATGAAATGTTAGTTAGTGGGACCGAAAAAGGTATTCAAGAGCGAATGAACGCAGAAGGTGCTTTGAGCCGGGTTCTGGATGAATTGCGGTCACTATTTGATACTATTGATGATGAATATTTACGTGAACGCCGTTCTGATGTTGATGCCGTAGGGGAGCGATTGCTTCGAATTTTGACCGGCGTTGGTGAACGCACAATTGGAAATATCGGACGCAAATCGTTGGTAGTCGCCCATGAGTTGTCACCTGCCGAAACTATGCAAATGGATAAATCCAGGGTGTTAGGGTTCATTACCGATCGGGGTGGGAGAACATCTCATACCGCAATCTTGGCACGCTCCCTTAATATACCGGCAGTAGTGGGATTAGAAAATATCACGACGATGGTTTTTGACCGTGTCCCAGTAATTATTGATGGGTCGACTGGGGTAGTAATTCTCAATCCGTCGGAACATACATTTAAGGAATATTTAGAACGAAAACAGACGTTTGAATTTCTTGAGCGTGACTTAAGAAGTTATCACGATCTGCAGCCAATAACTACTGATCTGGAGCGGATCTCATTACGAGGAAACTTAGAAATAAGCAGTGATGTTGAGCAGGTCAAAAACCATGGTGCGGAAGGAATTGGTCTATATAGGACTGAATTCCTGTACTTGGGGAGGAGTGAACCACCTGATGAAGAATTGCAATATCGCTCATATTGTGAAATAGTTCAGCAAGTAGACGGTCATTCTGTCACCATTAGAACTCTGGATATTGGCGGAGATAAGTTTGTCCCAGAATTGAATTTGGCTGATGAAGCAAACCCAGCTATGGGGTTACGGGCAATTCGTTTCTCATTACAGGAAGATCGCTTATTTCGAATCCAGCTTCGCGCTATCTTGCGAGCTTCAAATTGTGGTAAAGTACAAATTATGTTTCCGATGATTAGTGGTGTAGCGGAGATAAGGGCGTGTAAGCGGATACTAAATGAAATTAAAGGCGATTTGGATCGTGAAGGTATTCCTTACGATCACAATCTTCGCATAGGGATAATGATCGAAACACCAGCAGCGGTAATGATTGCTCCATTGCTTGCCCAAGAAGTAGATTTTTTCTCTATTGGTACCAATGATTTAATCCAATACTTTCTGGCTGTCGATCGTGGTAATGAGCATGTCGCTTATTTGTATGATCCACTTCATCCTGCAATATTACGGGCATTAAAAGCTATTTGCGATGCGGCAAATGATGCTGGTATCAATGTTTGTATGTGTGGTGAAATGGCAGGTGAGCCACTTTATACTCAAGTGCTAGCCGGCTTAGGGCTGCATGCTTTGTCGATGAATCCTGCATGTGTCCCACGAGTGAAGCGCGTATTGCGACAAATATCTAAGGCAGATGGTGAGTTACTAGTTGATAAATTGTTGGAATTGTCTACAAGTAAGGAAGTTTCAATTGTGATAGAGCAAGAAATGCGCAACCGGTTACCAGACATTTTTGCGCAACCTTTAATATAAATTGTTTATAGTTTAACTTAAAAATACAACTTAATGAGGATTTAAAAAATGGCAATGACAGACTTTTTGTTTACTTCAGAATCAGTAGGTGAAGGGCACCCAGATAAGGTTGCAGATCAAATTTCCGATGCAGTTCTTGATGCAATTCTTGAGCAAGACCCGCAGGCAAGAGTGGCATGTGAAACCATGGTTACTACTGGTATGGCTATTATTGCTGGTGAAATAACTACTAGTGGGTATGCCGATTTACCCGCAATTGTACGCCAAACAATTAAAGAAATTGGTTATGACGATTCATCTATCGGTTTTGACTATAAAACCTGTGCAGTTATGACTTCGATTGACCGTCAATCTGCAGATATCTCACAGGGGGTTAGTGCTGGTGAAGGGATGTTTAAGGAGCAGGGGGCAGGGGACCAAGGCTTGATGTTTGGTTTTGCTTGCGATGAAACCCCCGAGCTTATGCCAATGCCGATAACTTTTGCCCATAAACTTACCCAGCAACTTGCTACGGTACGTAAGAATGGTAAATTGAATTTCTTGCGTCCAGATAGTAAGTCTCAGGTGTCAATTCAGTATATCGATGATAAACCTACTCATATTGATACCGTCGTTATCTCTACCCAACATAGCGCTGATGTAAGCTACGATGATTTGAAAGATGCAGTGATTGAGGAAGTTATTAAGCCAATCCTTCCAGTAGAGTTGCTTAGCAATGATACCCGTTATCTAATTAATCCTACTGGTCGTTTCGTCGTTGGTGGCCCGATGGGTGACTGTGGACTGACCGGGCGTAAAATTATTGTTGATACTTATGGTGGGCATGGCTCCCATGGCGGTGGCGCTTTTAGTGGAAAGGATCCATCTAAGGTAGACCGCAGCGCTTCATATATGGCGCGGTATGTTGCCAAGAATATTGTTGCTGCCGGATTAGCAAGTAAATGTGAGGTGCAATTGGCTTATGCTATTGGGGTCGCTGACCCTGTTTCGGTAATGATTAATACTTTTGGTACCGGTGTGATTCCGTCCGATCAAATTGCTAAAATAGTACAAGCTGAATTTGATATGCGCCCAGCAGCAATAATTGAACAATTAGACTTGTTGCGCCCTATATATCGGCAAACCGCTGCTTATGGTCATTTTGGTAGAGAGTTGCCTGGATTTACTTGGGAAGTTACTGATCGTGTAGATTCATTGAAATCAAGAGCTGGATTGTAAATAAATGGGGGCATGCATTTGTTGCGTGCCCCCCATTTATTTGTCTTTATTTTAGAGGCCTAAGCCATTTATAAGATTCATAACCTAATCGGTTATGATAGTAGTACTTTCAATAATTATATCGTCTACCGGCACATCTTGGTGGTAGTCCTTGTTTCCTGTAGCTACCTTAGCAATTTCATCTACAATATCCATTCCATCAATAACTTTTCCGAACACTGCATAACCATAACCGTTGGGTGTTTTCCCTTGGTGGTTAAGGAAATCATTATCGGTTAAATTAATAAAAAATTGACTGCTCGCACTGTCTACGACTTGTGTCCTGGCCATAGCTAGGCTGCCACGTGAATTCTTAAGACCATTGTCCGCTTCATTTTTAATCTCAGCATTAGTCTTTTTTTGCGCCATTTCAGTCGTAAAACCACCACCTTGAATCATGAAGTTAGGTATGACACGGTGAAAGATTGTTTGGTTGTAGAACTCGCTACTAACATAATTAAGAAAATTATCGGTACTTATTGGGGCGTTTTCAGCGTCTAGCTCAATGGTAATCGTGCCCTTGTTGGTTTCCATTTTTACAATCGGTTGTGCACTCATCGTGTTCTCCTTATTGGTAGCGATTAAATTAATAATTGTAGTAGTTAATGTGGAAATATATTACGACAAAAACAAGGAAGAATGGAACAAAAGTTTAGTTAATGCAGTCGTTGGGAACTTATTGCTTATCTGTAGACCCAGTTCGTAGCAATGTAATAAATTGTTCGAGCGGGAGTGGTTTGCTGAACAAGTAGCCTTGATAGATTGGACAGCCTTTATTCTCGAGGAAATCGAGCTCGAGCTCAGTTTCAACACCCTCGGCAATTACTTTTAGGTCCAAGTGGTTAGCCATAGAAATGATAGTTTCAACAATGGCTGCATCGTTACTGTCTGTATGGATGTCACGGACGAAGGATTGGTCAATTTTTAAAATGTCCAAAGGCATCTTTTTTAGATAGGTCAAAGAGGAGTAGCCGGTGCCGAAATCATCAATAGACAGTTCAATCCCAATCTCTTTAAGTGCGTCCATTTTTTTTATGGTATCAAAAATATTATCAATAACTATGCCCTCAGTCAGTTCAAGCCCAAGGTGTGCTGGGTTTGCACCTGTTTGCTGAAGCATATTTTTTACTTGATTAACAAAGTCTGGTTGACGAAATTGTCGCGGACTAACATTGACTGCAAGGTGGTGGACAGTTAATCCCTGATCTTCCCATTGTTTTAAATTTTCACAAGCTGTACGTAGAACCCATTCACCGATTGGTAGTATGAGTCCCGTCGCTTCTGCGATAGGGATGAATGTTGCTGGTGAGATAAACCCTTTTTCTGGATGTTGCCAGCGAGCTAAGGTTTCTGCACCAAGAATGTCCCCTTTACTATTGACTTGTGGTTGGAAAAATAGGGTTAGTTCATTGCGTTCTAATGCGTGGCGAAGTTCTTTTTCAACCGCTAACCTGGTGTCTGCTGCAGCCTGCATACTTGGTAAGAAGAATCTGATAGTATCACGGCCATCATCTTTTGCCCGGTACATAGCAGTATCTGCAAAACGTAGGATATCGTCACCGGTTTCGGTGCTATTGCTATCTGATGGAAACATTGCCACGCCGATACTTGGCGTTATGTGAAGTTCATGACCATCGATATGGTACTTTTCTGCTAGTTTGCTACTGATCTCTTCTGCTTTTTGTTGTGCTATTGTCGCTGCATCGGTTGGGCTTTTCTCAAGCTCTGACAAGAGAATAACAAATTCATCTCCCCCCAAGCGAGAAACGGTGTCTTCTGCTCTAAGTTCACAAAGTAATCGCTTAGCCACCTCTTGTAGTAGAGCATCACCAACTGGGTGCCCAAGTGAGTCGTTTATGTTTTTAAAACGATCTAAGTCGAGGAATAGCATGGCACCAAAACTACCGGTACGTCTGGCGCGAAAAATGTCTTGCTCTAGGCGATCTAAGAGCAAGCGACGATTAGGTAGATCAGTTAATGCATCGTAAAATGCTAACCGTTCAATTTTGGCTTCGGCACCTTTTCGCTCTGTTACGTCACGAATTGTTGCACAAATTTTATCGGTAGTGTTTCCGCTCCCAGCCTGATAGCTAGCATTGAGGGAGCACGGAACCATGCTCTTGTCTTTGTCTTGTAGCTGTAGCTCAAAATCAGAAATGCTATTTTCTTCTCTTAATAGGGCAAAAAGGTGATCTCTACCCCAAATGTTGGGAAAAATTTCACCAATATTAAGATCTATTACATCTTCTCGGCTATACTGTGAAATGTGAGAAATTGAAGGACTGATTTCAATAATCTTACCATCAACAGCAATCTCGATATAAATATCTTGTAAATTGTCAAAAATAACACGGTATTTTTGTTCGCTTGCTTTTAGCTTTGCATTAGATTGGTTTAAATCGGTAACTGCTTTTTGTAGTGCCTGAGTTCTTTTGGTGACTTCATGCTCTAAGTGTTCCTGATAAGTACGGTTTTCAACTATTAAGCGAGATCTTTCCATTGATTGATTTATTGCATGGAGTAAGACACTCATGTCTGCTATCGGCTTGAGGAGATAATTCCAGGCACCAGAATGGATTGCTTCTAT
>JADGED010000029.1:1205-17158 GCA_016744555.1 Desulfuromonadaceae bacterium | reverse complement strand
CAAGTTCTTCGAAAAGTTCGTGGCATTGTGGCAAGAGAAGAAGGTCGACACTCTATTCCGCAATGCGCCACATCTTGTTATTACCTCAGCGCCATGCGAATGCTCGACTCCAAAAGCCGATGGAATTATAGCCCTCACCACCTTTGAACTCTATGCGCAAAGCCTTGGCGTTGGTACCCTGTGGGATGGTTTTGCCTTGTGGGCTATAAATGATCTGCTTCCCGAGCTGAAACAATTGTTACGTATTCCAAAAAACCATGTCATTGGCTATATGATGGCATTTGGCTATCCAGCTGTGACATATCAACGGACTGTTGACCATGGTGAGGCACGTGTAAATAGGGTGGAATGGTTATAATATAACCCTATCAGGGGGGGGGAACCTGTGGACAAAGACACCGGCTTCCCCCGAAACCAGTTGACAATTTATTTTTCTCGTCTATGCTACTAGAACTTGCATTAAGAGAGGCATAGGTGTTTTACACTGCATGCCCGGCAACCTGTCAACCAAGGTGCCAAGCTTGTTCCGGCGTAAGCGGAATGGCAATGCGCCCCGAAAGGGGAACGTTGAAGATGATATCTTTTAACTTTATCATCTGTCTCACCATTCATTATTACCTGCAACGCTTACCACCTCTCTTTAGCAATAACCCTAAGCCGAGAGGAACGTTCATTATGAGTAAGCATATCGAAACCCAAGCCCTTCACGCTGGCTATCAAGCTGACCCCACGACATTAAGCCGTGCCGTCCCCGTGTATCGTACCAGTTCATATGAATTCAAAAGTACCGAACATGCGGCCAACCTGTTTGCCCTTAAAGAAGCTGGTAATATCTATACTCGTCTTATGAATCCAACCACCGATGTTCTTGAACAGCGTGTCGCTGAGCTTGAGGGTGGAGCCGCAGCATTGGCTTTGTCATCTGGTACTAGTGCTATTTTTTATAGCATTATTAATTTGGCTCAGCATGGCGATGAGATTGTCGCCTCGTGCAACTTATACGGTGGTAGCTATACCCAGTTTAACGATATTTTGCCGCAATTTGGCATTACAGTTAAATTCGTTGACCCGGCAGATCCACAAAATTTCAGCGCCGCAATAACGGATAAAACCAAAGCGATTTTTACCGAAGTGATTGGCAACCCTAAGTTAGATGTTGCCGACATCGAAACACTAGCAACCATTGCCCACGATCACGGGTTACCACTTATCGTCGATAGTACCTTTGCGACGCCGTACCTAATGCGCCCGATTGAACATGGCGCCGATATTGTTATCCATTCGCTGACAAAATGGTTAGGGGGGCACGGAGCTGGTCTCGGTGGAATTGTGGTTGATGCAGGGACCTTTGATTGGAACACTGGCAAACACCCGTTACTAAGTGAACCCGATCCCAGTTATCATGGCATTCGCTATGCGACCGATCTTGGCGAGATGAATTCCATTGCCTATATTGTTAGGATGAGATTGGTACCATTACGCAACCTCGGGGCCTGTATTGCCCCCGATAATTCTTGGTTTTTCCTGCAAGGGATTGAAACCTTACCATTACGGATGGCGCAACATAGCAAAAATGCATTAGCGGTTGCGCGCTTTTTAAACCAACATCCACAGGTCGAGTGGGTAAGTTATCCCGGCCTTGAAAGTGACCAATCCTACCCTCTAGCCCAAAAATATTTTACTCGTGGCTTTGGTGCAATGGTGGTATTTGGCATTAAAGGGGGAGAAAAAACCGGTCGCGCATTTATCGAAAAGCTTAAACTATTTTCCCATTTGGCCAATGTTGGTGATGCACGTAGCTTGGCTATTCACCCAACTTCAACTACACATGCCCAACTGACCACCGAACAGCAAGCGGCAGGAGGAATAACCCCAGAATTAATCCGTCTATCAATTGGAATTGAGTACATTGATGATATTGTGGCAGACTTAGCACAGGCGTTAGATTCTTAATTTAAACTGCCAGCACAACCAACAAGCAGATCTGGCTACATCGCAAATAACTACCTCCAGACCTTAACGCATCTGGAATAAATGTAAAGTTAGCTCGTTATTAAAAATAACGGGGAGGAGATCAGGTTCTATGGAAAGCTACGACAAACTACTCAATGACGGGATTAAAGCGGCAGAGGTTGGTTCTTATGCTGAAGCGTTGATAGTGCTAAACCAAGCGGCAGAACAAATTCCAAGCCCAATTGCCAAAAGCTACACTGCTTACTGCCAAGCAAATAGCGATGGAAGGTTATCTGAGGCAGCCATAGTATGTCAGGAAAGCATTGCCAAAGAACGTCACAATTCGGTTCACTACTTAATATTGGGGCGCATTTTCTTACTTGCAGGCAATAGAACAAAAGCAATTAGAACTTTTCGCACCGGACTCAAAATTGACACAAATCCGTTAATCATCAAAGAGCTACGTCAGTTAGGACTAAGGAAAGAACCAATCATTGAAGCGTTAGATAGAGGCCATCCACTCAATCAGTTCCTCGGCAAAACTTTTGCTAAAATGGGTTTAAAGTAAAAGTCTTCCTGCGGTTATCGCAAAGCCCGAAACAAATCGGCAGCTAACCCTGGAGAGATACCATTAACCTGTTGCAACTCCTCTGCTGTTGCTGCCCGGACTTTCTTTAAGCTACCAAAATGCTTTAACAATGCTTTGCGGCGAGAGGGGCCAACACCAGCGATTTCATCTAACGAAGAACGTAAGCTCGCTTTTTTACGCAATTTACGGTGATAAGTAATAGCAAAGCGGTGAGCTTCGTCACGTAAACGTTCGAGCAAAAACAAACTAGCCGAGCCGTGACGAAAGCTGATCGGATTTTTTCTGCCGGGGAGAAAAAAACGCTCTTCACTACGCTCAACCACCTTACCGTGCACGTTAGCATGCACCCGACTTTTAGCAATACCGACGGCAGCAATCTGCTCGCTCAAATTGAACAGTTGCAATGCCTCGGTAAGTACCCCCAATTGCCCTTTACCACCATCAATCAAAATCATGTCGGGTAATTTTTTATCCTCCACGCCGTGCTGTAACCGACGCGTTAAAACTTCGTACAATGAGGCATAATCATCGGCACCGACAACGGTTTTTATTTTAAAGCGGCGATATTCGCTCGTCGCTGGTTCCCCGCCGATTAAGACCACCATACTGCCGACCGACTGATTCCCTTGGACATTGGAAATATCGTAACACTCGATCCGCTCGGGTAAGCGCGAAAGGAAAAACTTTTGTTGCAACTCTTCTAATAATTGCTTTCGAGCCTGTTGCTGTTGTCCCCGCTGGCGATACGATTCTGCGGCATTGGCCTGTGCCATTTGGCAGAGGCGTTTTTTCTCCCCCCGCTGCGGTGCCAACAAGTGCACTTTTTTACCCCGTTTTTCACTTAACCACTCCCCTAATTGCTCCGCCCCTTCCAATACAAACGGCAGCAACAGCTGATCGGGTAAAATTACCTGACGGGAATAATATTCCTGCAAAAAGCCACTAACCAATTCGGGCAAATCAAGTTTCCATTCCAACCGATAACTCTGCCGCCCAATAAGTCTTCCATGGCGAATAAACAGTAGGGCAACTTCAACTTCGCCGCCATCCTGATGCAAACCAATAACGTCTTGATTGCCACCGCCATAATCGGCGACTTTCTGCTTTTCAACACTACTTTTAATGGCGGCAATCCGGTCACGCAACTGCGCTGCATCCTCAAACCGCATCGCCACGGCAGCTTCTTCCATCCGCTGTTGCAATTTGACAATTACTTCCGACTCTCGCCCCTCTAGTAGTTGAATCGCTCCGGCTACTAACTGGCGGTAATCAGCTTGACTTATTTTATCGTGACAGGGGGCACTACATTGACCAATCTGATAAAACAAGCACGGTCGGCTCCGTTTACTACAGCGTTCAACGGCTGCGTGGCGCAATGGGAAAATACGGTAAATTTGCTTTAAGGTTGCACGGATAGCAGCTGAAGAAGAATAAGGGCCAAAATATTGGGCGCCATCATCCTTAACCTGACGAACAACCTGCATCAACGGAAATGGGTCATTAAGATCAATCCGCACCGAAACGTAGGTTTTATCATCACGCAATTCAATATTGTAGCGGGGGCGATGTTTTTTGATCAGGGTGTTTTCCAACAATAATGCTTCTTTTTCGGTATCGGTAACAATAACCTCAATCCGCTCCACCTTTGCCATTAGCAGGGGGATATGCAGCCGTCCATCACCACCAGCGCTGAAATAACTACGGAGGCGATTGCGTAATTGCTTGGCCTTACCGACATAGAGGACAACATCGTCGCTACTAAACATCAAATAAACACCGGGAGTTTGTGGATATGTTTTTAGATCGATAGAAATCATATTGGCAGAATAATCAAGATTTGCTCGAAGATAAAGGGTGGAGTTGATGATAAGCACATTAACGGGCAACTTTTTGTCTGGCACTCGCCGAATTTATCGTTATAATGGCAGCCAAGCCGGTATCATGCTGAAAATAATACAGCCGACTTAACTAACCCGACTTACCAGAAGGAACGACCGTGAATCCATTTTGGGACAACATTTTCCGCAGCGCTAAGTACGAACAATCACTCCCCTATTTTCTAAGCACCATACCCATGTTTGACAAACTAGATAAACGGGAGTTGGCATTTCTGGAAAATTTTGTCCATGCTCGTAATTATGAGACTGATGAGGTCGTTTTTAATGAAGGTGACATCGGTTCAGGTATGTACGTTATACGCTCTGGCCAAGCCCAAATTTTTAAGCACGATGAAGGTGGTAACGAATCAGTTCAAGCAAACTTAGAGGCTGGTGATTTTTTCGGTGAAATTGCATTAACGGCATCTCGTCCACGCTGCGCTTCAGCAAGAACGACAAAACCAACGGTGTTACTGGGGCTATTTCGGTCAGACATAGAAGAAGCTATCCGCCGCCATCCAGCACCGATGGCAAAAATAATGTTTAGCCTTAATCGGGTAGTAAGTGATCGGTTGCTGCAATGCAGCATTCAACTTGAAAAAGCCAAAATACAGCTTGAAGAAAAACAATCTCATGAGTAATCAAGCAGGGATGAGCCGCGCCCAAGTTGCAGTACTCTACTTGGTGCTGACCACGGCAATTGCGTCTGGAATTGCTATTTATTCTTCCGCATCCACCGTTACAGCGCTATTTAAAACGGCAACTACAGGTTTATTTTTACCGTTATTGTTATCACTAATAGTCTCGTTTCTCCTCGACCCACTGGTACAATTTTTTGAAAGCAATAAGTGCAATCGCACCTTAAGCATTTTCATAGTCTACCTTTTATTGTCCTTTTTGATTTTTATACTGCTACTTATTGTTGGCCCGCCCAACTGGAAAGGGATGGCACAAGCACTTAAAGCCGACTTTCCTCGCTATATCGGCCATGCAATAGAATATGTAAATGGATTGCTTGCAATTATCCACGAACACTTCCCTATAGTTAAAAGTTATGACATTGCGGAACGACTACGTGTAGCTTCACAATCTTTTTTCGGCCTAATAATTAAAGAGACTCCCCGTTCGGCAATGCGCATCGGTAGCCTACTTTTACTAGTACCACTTTTTTCTTTTTTCTTTTTACGTGACAGTCGCAGAATTATGCGGGGTGTGATTGCCATGACCCCTAATCGATATTTTGAAATGGTATTGGATATTTACGCCCATGTTAGCTGGCAATTATCTCATTTCATTCGTGGGAGAATTTTAGAAGCATTGATCATTGGTTGCGTTGTTTGGATCGGCCTATCTTTTACCGATATTCCCTATGCTCCAATTCTCGCCATAATAGCCGGAGCAACAAACTTGGTTCCATATGTAGGGCCATTAATCGGCATGATTCCAGGATTGATAATTGCTATAGTTGATCTAGGTATGGGCGGGCAATTCTGGTGGATTCTCTGTGTCTACGTGCTAATTGCTCAAGTTATTCTCGATAACTTTATCCTTATTCCAATTCTTATCTCGAAGGTATCAAACCTCCATCCATTGTGGGTAATTTTAGCTATAATTATGGGAGGGAAACTCTACGGGGTTATGGGGATGATCATCGGGGTACCGATTGCAAGTATCGTTAACATTATCATTCTAGAGATTCGCCAGTATCGCCGAACCTTCAATCTTTACAATCGTTATTTTACCAGCAGGGGAAAGTTGCTATAGAAGCACTGCCTCCCCTGCAGGCAAATCAATCAGTTCCTACTATCAATTGCTACCTAGTTCTCGTGATCTAGCCGCTGCTGCTGAAACGGCTTCGATAAGGGCATTACGTAAACCATTTGTTTCTAAGCTACTAACTCCAGCAATCGTGGTTCCACCAGGCGAACACACCTGATCACGTAATACTGCCGGATGCTCCTTGGTTTCTCGTACCAACATTGCCGCCCCAATGACTGTTTGCACCGCTAATTCATGAGCAACTTTACGTTGCAACCCTTCACGAACACCACCATCGGCAAGTGCCTCAATCACTGTATATACATAAGCAGGGCCAGAACCAGACAACCCGGTAACTGCATCCATCTGCCACTCTTCAACTAGTTCAACTTTGCTTACCGCCTGAAACAATTGTTGCACCAACAACAGATCTTCCAAGCTTGCATGTTGACCACGACAAATAGCACTAGCACCTTCACCGATCAAGGCGGGGGTATTTGGCATTACCCGTACAACTCGTGGATTGCTTGCTAACAACTGCTCAATCGTTGTAGTGGTTACTCCTGCAAGGATTGAAATTATCAGCTTACTATCATTATATCCGGCAACCATTTCCTGTAATACAGCGGCAACAATTTGCGGTTTTATCGCCAAAATTGTAATATCACAATCCGCAACTAACTGTAGATTGTTCGAAGCCAAGGCAATCCCAAACGTATCCTGCAGATAGGTACGACGACTAGCGTTTGGCTCAAACACCGTAATGTTCTCTGCCGATAACGAGGTTGCAAGCAGACCCTTGATAATTGCTTCGGCCATATTACCGCCACCAATAAAACCTATTTTTTGATCCTTAAACATTTTTTCCCCTTTTGGCGAAATTAAAAACCATGGTAGACCTACCTAACAAAGAGCTTAATAATTAAATAATCACATAGCACCTGAAGTATTGATTTGTTTAGCACAACAAGGTAAAAAATTCATCTGCAATTAAATAGCGGTGGTGTGCAAAGGAGAAAAACATGACGCTTGAAGAACTAAGCAAATTTGATGGTCGTGATGGCCGTCCTGCCTACATTGCGGTCAGCAATACAATATACGATGTCAGCACTAGCGATCTTTGGCAAGGTGGAAACCATGAAGGTGCACATCAAGCAGGGTATGATTTAACTACTGAGCTAAAATCGGCTCCACACGTAAGGGCAGTAATTGATAAGTTCCCTGTAATTGGTAAAATTGAGGAGCCCAAAAATACAAAGAAATCTGATGAGCTAGAGATATCCCCCCTATCGATTGCTATCATAGTATTCGTGGTTATACTTATGCTTATCACCTATATGATTTAGATATTTTTTAACCAATAGAGGCAATATATCGGCAGCTAAATCGCTCTACAAGAGCGAGCGCTATAATGCGTCGATCATTTCAGGTAATTTAGTACACACTTCAGTTTTTAAAAGGACATCAACTACGTTGGTTTTTTCCATCCCCTTGTCTTGCATTGTCAGCATGTGACCAGAGCAAAGAATTACTGGGGTGGTTGGGGAAATAGTGTAAATTTTCTGGGCTAACTCCAAGCCACTCATGCCCGGCATGGAAACATCGGTAATAACAAGATCAAAAAAATCATTTTGCTGTTGAAACTTCTGCAGGGCTTCCTCACCATCAAAAGCACATTCAACCTGATGATTAAATTCTTCGAGTAAATCAGCACCCAACAGAGCAAGACTTCTTTCGTCATCGACGTATAAAATTTTTTTTCCAGCCATGTACACCCCCAGCATTCACAGTTTGTGGTGCAGTTATTTTATACTTCTGGAATAAGGACTAACACTATCCCTTGAGAAATAGTTTCATGTAATTTTCTTACTTCACCCCGAAAGCGTTGTGGACCAACAACTATCTCTGCCTTAGGTTGACGCTCAGTATCAATTCGGTCAATTAAATCATTAACTGGCTTGGTAAATACTTCGTACCTATCGTTCCCTAATGGTCCCATACCTGTATATGGGAACAGGCTACGCCCAGACTCATTACAGTGGACTATCGTTTGTTCAGGGTCTATCCCAAACACAACCACTGGCAAGACATCAAGAATTCCCTGAGATATTTGCAATACGTGATTGCGAATTTCTAGAGTTTCAATCCGCCGCTGCACAGATTTTTCTAAACTGTCCTTAGCCTCTTGCAGCTCTTTACTTTTTTGCTGCAACTCTTCCCGTTGCTGATTATTTTCATCAAGAAGCTTTTGATACTGGTCCATTTAAGCCACCATGCAGATTTCATTAAAGGTAAAATAAAAGATATTTACAGAAACATTACCGCCCGAGTTTTGCACCCTACAACTGATAACTCCCCTTACATTAACATGCTCTATAATTAATAGACAACAATAAAAGAGAAACTTTTTAACCTCCAATGCGATTTTAACTTGCAAATAACAACAATAATTAATAAAATTAAATTTTACGAAACTATTATTTTACTTATCCTATAAGAAAGTTGGAGGCTAGCGCTATGGCAAGAATGGTAGAAAACCCCGATTTAGCGTTCCGTCTAGCTAGAGCGATTGTATCTGACATTGCTCTATACAATCAGGACAAAGTGTCTGAAGGTATCAAAGGCGATAGTATCTTTGAGTTAATGGACGAAGAATTAGAAGAAGGGCGTGAGCACTTTTTTTCCAGAGTTTCCCCGGAAATGCAAAACCGTGAGCACCTTTATGAGCGCGCTATTGTGGATGTCATGATTAAGCAAGCAGGAAAAATCGAAAGCCAGATCTGGTAAATGCAACTTACCCAACAACTGTTGTTCCCGGATGACCGTGCGGCTATGCGACTCGATACATTTATCGCAGAATCGCTACCAGAGCTAAGCCGCTCACAACTAAAAAAGTTAATTGATAACGGTAAAATCACTCTAAATGGCAGCAGCACGAAAGCCAGCTACAAGCTTAAAGGGGGAGAAATCATTGATATCATCCTCCCTGAACCAGAACCAATTGAAGCCCTGCCAGAAGACATCCCCCTCGATATCCTGTATGAAGACCAAGATCTAATTGTCGTCAATAAAGCTGCCGGCATGGTTGTTCACCCAGCTGCGGGACACCATGGGGGAACCTTAGTTAACGCCCTGCTCCATCACTGCACCGACCTTGCCGGTATTGGTGGAGAATTGCGTCCTGGAATTGTCCATCGAATCGACAAAGATACCTCTGGAGTTCTGGTCGTCAGCAAGAATGATCAAAGTCATCAACATTTAGCCGCTCAATTCAAAGCCCACTCGGTCAATCGACGCTACCTGGCACTAGTTCATGGGACTCTGCCCCAAACGAAAGGAACTGTCGATCAGGCAATTGGTCGCCACCCAACCCAGAGAAAAAAAATGAGCGGAAAAGCAAAAAAAAGTAAAAGTGCAGTTACCCACTGGAAAACCCTAAAGCAATATAACTGCAACCGCCTTAGCTTGATTGAATTACAACTTGAAACCGGTCGTACCCATCAAATTAGGGTGCATTTCGCCGAGAAGAATTACCCCCTAATCGGCGACCCACTATATGGCAACCGTTCAAGAACCATCGCCATCAAAGACATGAAGTTACGAAAATTAATCGATCAACTTTTAGGGCAAGCGTTGCATGCGCAACTGTTAGGTTTTATCCACCCCAGCACTGGAGAATATCTGCAATTTTCCAGTCCCGCTCCGGAAACATTTCAAAACATCATCAACCATTTAGAGCAAACCGCCGAAGAAATGGCGACGCTCAACAATTCATTATAATAATTTAGCTGGCTGATCACAGCCTTTTGCTTTAAAATCAGCATAATATTAAGCTATCCAATTCAACAATACGATCAAAACGCACAAACTGGAGACTCAATGAAACTCGTACGCAAAAATAAAATTTCTTTTTTACAACCAACAAAACTACCAGACCACCTAGTCGCAGGCTTCAGTACCAGAAACGGCGGCGTCAGCCGCCCCCCATACAACTCTTTAAACCTTGGTCTTAACACTGCAGATAATGTCGCAAACATCGAGGGCAATCGAGCATCTTTTGCTCGCACGTTTGACTTGGTGCCGAATCAACTATTAACCGTTAAACAAACCCATGGCGACAGCATCCTACTTATCGATGAAGAGAACCCTGATCTCAGCCATTTTCTTTCCGTAGAAGCTGATGCGATTATAACCAATCAACCAGAAATCATGGTTGGCATTCTAACCGCAGATTGTTTTCCAATCATAATTTGGCACCAAAAAAATAAGATTGCAGCTGTAATCCATGCGGGTTGGCGCGGAGCAGCAAATGGACTTATCGGCAAAGTAATTAATGCAATTACGACCCACTTCAACTGTAACGCTGCAGACCTTTCTGCCGCCGTAGGGCCTGGTATTGGCGCCCACAATTACGAAGTTGATCGCCCAGTTCGGGCAGAATTCAAACAAGGAAGTGGTTTCTGGAGTGAAATTTCCAAAGAAACTAGCTTGGGCCATTGGCAACTGGATTTACCTCTAAGCTGCCAACTGCAATTGGAACAGGCGGGAATCAAACCACAAAACATTGAAATTGCAGAACAATGTACCTGCTGTACGCCAGAACTATTTTTCTCCCATCGGCGTGATGATGGATTAACCGGTCGACAGATAGGCTTCATACAAATAAATTAGTTTTTTTCGCTATTTTAGTATTTTTGTTTTAATTTTCAGATTTTTGTAAGAAACACTAGCTATACTCCACTTACGATTTTAAGAATCACCAGTTTGGGGGATTGGTTTCGGAGGGGGGAATCCCCCATCGCCTACAGGGCGATGGGGGATTTCGCTATTTATAGCCATGAAGTTATTTTTGAACAAGGGGACACGAATTGCTTCTGTACAATATTTTACTTACGCCAGAAGGACGGGAAAAACAAAACGAGAACAGTAAATACTTCCAACCTACCCATTAGCATACAAACAATAAGAACAGATTTACCAAAAGCAGGAACATGGGCAAAATTATCTACCGGTCCAACGGTTCCAAGGCCAGGACCAATGTTCGCTAAACATGCAACCACTGCGGCACTAGCAGAAACTACATCCATCCCACTTGCCGCCATCAACAGAGATCCAATAACAAAAATACCGATAAATAGTGCAAAGAAACCAAGAATAGATTGTAATACCTCTTTATCTACAGGTCGGTTTCCCAATTTTACTAGGCGAATTGCCCGTGGGTGAATCAAACGAAACACCTGTACTTGCGCATGTTTGAAAAGAAGTAAGATTCTTGCCACCTTCATGCCACCACCGGTCGACCCGGCGCAGCCACCGACAAACATCAACAACAGCAAAATATACTGTGGCAACACCATCCAGTATTCGTAATCTGCAGTTGCAAATCCGGTCGTCGTAATAATCGAGGAGACCTGAAAGATCGAGTAACGTAGATTTTCAAAAAAGTGGGAATAAATCCCCCCCGACCAGTTACAAATCATAATTACTGCAGTTGCTAGGAAAATAATCCCCAAATAGACCCGCAACTCTTCACTCCGAAAGAAGTCTCTAAACCGCCCCCGTAGCAACTGAAAATGGAGGGCAAAGTTGATTCCGGCAAGAATCATAAACAGGGTAATCACTCCGTCAATATAGCTACTGTCGTAGGCAGCGATTGAAGCGTTTTTAGTAGAGAAACCACCAGTTGCCAAAGTAGCAAAGGAGTGACAGAGGGCATCAAAAAATGTCATCCCACCTAACATCAGCAGCAAGGTCTCAACCATGGTCAATAAAAAGTAAACGCCCCACAACATTTTAGCGGTATCTTGAATCCGAGGTTTTAAGCGGTCGGCAGTTGGCCCCGGAACCTCGGCTTTAAATAACTGCATACCACCGACACCCAACATCGGCAAAATCGCCAGCGAGAGGACAATTATCCCCATGCCGCCAAGCCAATGGGTAAGTGAACGCCAAAACAGCAAGCTTTGCGGCAGGGTTTCTATTTCGGTTAAAATAGTAGATCCGGTGGTGGTAAAACCACTCATAGTTTCAAAAATTGCGTCTAAAGGAGAGGCAATGGCACCGGAAAAAAGGTAGGGTAACGCCCCAAAAATGGCAAACACCGTCCAACCAAAAGTTACGACTGCAAACCCTTCACGTACCGTTAATTCGGTGGGACTTTTACAATATCGATATAAGATACCGCCAACGACAAAACAGATCAGTGCAGAATAGAAGAACGCTTGCCACACCCCGTCATGGTAGTAAATTGAAAAAGGTATTGGCGCAAACAGTGAGCCACCCAAAAATAGCAGCAACGCACCGAGAATACGCAAGGTTAGGATAAGATTCATTCAGGCAAAAAACCTTTCCACCTTCTGTAGTGCTTCTGGCAATGAGAACACGACGACCCGATCCCCTGCGGCAAGCACACTTTCACCGGTAGGAATTTCATATTCATTACCACGGACAATTGCCCCAATAATTGCGCCACGGGGAAAATGCAATTGTTTTAGCGGAGTCGCCAGCAAGCCACAATCCTTGCTGACAATAAGTTCCAACACCTCTGAGTTGCTATCTTCAACTGCAGTCAAAGAGATAATTTCACCACGCCGAACAAATTTCAAAATAGTTCCTGCCGCTGCTAATCGCGGTGAGATACAAGCGTCAATCCCTAACTCTGATGCCAATCCAATCAATTCCGGTTGACTCACTAATGCCAGAGTACGACGAACATTGTGCTGTTTAGCAAGCAGGCATGTCAAAATATTAGTTTGATCATTTTCGGTGACCGCTACAAAAACATCTGCTTCAGTCAAACCCTCATCTACCAAGGTACGGACATCAAGCCCTTCTGCATTTAGCACCACCGTTTTGTTAAGCAATTCGGCAAGTTTATAACACCTAGCTTCATCTTTTTCGACCAGTTTAGTATGAAAGTGAAGCTTCTCTAGGTTTTGGGCTACCTGCAGACCAATCCGACTCCCACCCAAAACAAAAGCTCTATGGGTAGGTTTTTTCTCTATTTGTTCTGCCTTCAGTAGATAATTAATTGCAGGAAGCTCTTGTTGGGGAGCAAATATATAAATTCGATCGCCTGCCTGCACAGTATCGTCACCGTGAGGAATAATTGTAGTGTTCCCTCGACTGATAGCAACAACCACAAACCTGTACATGCCACGCAATTCGCCAAGTTCGGCCAAGGTTAGATTACAAATGGGACTTTCGGGTTCAATCCGATAACCCTGAAATAGAATTTTGCCATCGGCAAACTCAGCGACATCAAATGCTTTTGAATTACACGCCAACTTGGAAAGTTCTTCAGCAACAGCATCTTCAGGATTAATCAAAAGATCAATTCCAAGTTTTTCTTTCGACAAGATCGCTTTCTGGCAGGTATATTCAATACTCTTTGTCCTTGCGATCAGCACGTTAACTTTATATTCACGTGCTAGCAAACAAGCGAGTATATTAACCTCGTCCATATTGGTTACTGCGATAAAAATATCGACATTGCTGATCCCTGCCTGCTCAAGGACTTCAGCACTAGCACCATTACCGACAACACCGAGAACATTAAGACGATCCTGAGCCTGCTCAACCGCAGCTTCATCATGATCGATAAGGGTTACTTCATGCCCCTCGCGGGACAAGCGGTCACAGAGGAAATACCCCACCTGACCAGAACCAACCACTAGAATTTTCATATATTTATCTCTTTCAGCTTTTATCGTACCCAAAACACGAATTTTGCAGCATCGCATATATCGATAATTTGTGCAATAATAGCCCCAACATCTAAACTTATGGACAGAGGTAAGCAATGGATTTTCATATTGAAATTGATGAACAGACAATACGCAAAGAACGAGAGAAAGCCCGCCAATTACGCAAGCAAGGTTGGTGGAAAAACAAGATTGCCAAGGGGCTCTGTCATTACTGTGGCAAAACAGTTCTACCGAAAGAGCTTACCCTTGACCACGTAGTACCCGTCGCCCGTGGTGGGCGCTCAACTAAAGGCAATTGCGTCCCCGCTTGCAAGGACTGCAACAACCAAAAAAAGAACCTCCTGCCGATTGAGTGGGACGAATACCTGCAGCGGTTAGGGAAGCAATAATAACCACGGCGGCAACCTTGCCGCCCGTAACCTATTTATCTACTAGTGCCAATTGCACCACTTTACTCACCCCAACATTACCGGCAGCATCGTAAGCTTTTACCATGTAGAAATAAGCAACATTGGCACTGATATTCTTATCGGTGTAGGTCGTTCCGCTTTGCATACTGGAGACATTATAAAACTTTGTATCGCTACCGCTGCTACGGAACACTTCAAAGCCGTTATAGTCCGAGGCTGCGGTGGCAAAACTAATTTCGGCACCGGTTTTGGTGCGCTGCACGGTAAAATCGGTTATCGCTACCGGCTTAATATCTGCGCTGCTAACCGTGATTACCGATTTTTTCGACGATTCATTACCGGCCTTATCGACACAGGTAATCACATATTCATTCTCCCCGTCTAAGGGGGCGGTATCGAAAAATCTTGTGGTAGCAATAGGCTCTTTATTCAGCAACACAAGATCATCACCCTGCTGACGATAGACATTGTAGTGGGAAAAATCGTAAACCGAGACACTATTCCACAGCAGTTCAACCTTGCCTGGATAGGCGCTATAACGCTTTATAACCGGTTGCTTGGGGGGCGTCACATCAGGCAGTTGCACCACAACAATATTTGAAGGGGCGCTTTCATTAAAGGCGGTGTCAACGGCAACGACCCGATAATAGTAGACAAAGCGGCTTAAGGTTTCTGCACGCTGATGGACATAGCTGGTTGCGCTAATTGCATCTTTATTCACCAAACTCCAAGCTTCGGCATCCTTATCCATGCTCATGTAAACCCGGTAGCCGAGAAGGTCAGCAGCTGTGACTTTCTGCCAGCTCAGTTGAGCCTCTCCCGCTTTAACTTGCGCCTTCAGGTTTTGCGGAAACGCTGGTGGTCTTACATCCCGGACATAAGCGAGCATTTTGGTTGAGGCGTAGGACTCACCATACTTGTTTACCGCAGTGACATAATAGTAGTAGTTCTGCTCTGCCTTAAAGTCGCGATCAAAAAAAGCCTCATCACTAATAAGTTTTGCATTTATTTTCTGATAACCACCATTGTAACGCAAGCTTCGATAGACATTATAACCGTCAACGTCAGCAACTTTTTGCCAGCGCAAGAAAATATTATCGGCACGATTTTTAACAAATAGGCCATGTACAACAGCGGGCTTATTATCTACCAATCGTTCACCAACGACAATAGTCGAGGGCTCACCTTCGGCCCCAAACATGTCAAACTTGGTCAGATAATAACTAGCCGTCTCCCCCTTTTTCAGGGAATTATCTTCATATGGCGCAACCACCGCTTTTACGGATGGGGCGGCACGATAGATGGGGTTTCGATTCAGAAGAGTAAACTCATCCTCCCCGTTTTTTTTGCGGTAGAGATTATAGAATGCGTAGCTATTACCACTGCCCCAATTAAGACTTACCCCCACCGTTGAACTTGTCGCCTGCAGGGAAAAGACTTGGTTACTACTAACAGCTTGGTCGCTAATGGTAATTGTTTGCTCGGTAACAACTTTATAATTTTTTACCAGCTCCACCTTATAGACATTAGTTTGTCCGGTTGGAACCTTGGCATCGACAAAATATTGGCCAACATTCTGGGCAAATTGATTATCGCGGATTGCTCGCAAAATACGAAATGCCGCCGTCCGTTTTTCGGCAGTTTGGGCCAAAATCTGCTC
>JADGED010000029.1:0-1195 GCA_016744555.1 Desulfuromonadaceae bacterium | reverse complement strand
CGTAGTTTTGGCATAAACCTGCAAACCCTCTGCTGCCATAGAGACAGAACCAATGGTTACAAAGGACAAAACACATCCAGCTACAACGGTCAGTTTAAATATTTTTTTCAACATCATGCCTCTCTACATTCCCAATTGGAACTGGACACCACGTACAGCATCCGCCTGATTTCCACGCCCAACATCGGTACCACGTCCCTGCATTACCCCTTCCCTACCGCGAACATTAAAGCGGTCTTCGGGGCTATCGACCACATCAATTGCAATCCGATCAGCATTGGCAGACTCATCTACCGAACTGTGGTCAAAATATGGCTGGCCTTCTTCCAAAGCCATCACTTTTTCCAGCAAAAAGCTTTGATGTTGTGGCACCTGAGTATTGTAATAAACTATCCTCGCTCCAACAATCCCAAGCAGTTCACCTTCTGGCAATTCAAAATCATAATAATCATCGCCCCAATCAAATGTGCTGCGAACATGATTAAATTGAGCAACCCCTTGACGGGTGCGCCATGTAATTTCAACTCGACAGCCAACACCTTGAACTTCACTTGCGTATTCTGCTGGAGCTGGGGAATTACGTACCCCAATGGCCTCAAGATTAGAATCGATAGACAACCTAACTAACCCATTTTCCCCCAAGCTTCTTTCGCCAAGATATGTACGGTAAATTAACTTGGGTTCAAGTTGATCACCCATTGCTGTAATTCTTCGTAACTCCTCGGTCGGTCTAATATTGTACTTAACCGTAAAGGTCGACACATATACAACCTGCTCTGCTGCTCGATCAGTAACAATAATGCTGTAATCCGCATTGGTATAATATTCGTAGTTACCTGCTGTGTGAACTAAGGTTCCGACATTAATTCCCTGACTAAGAGGATTAACATTTACATCTCGCGGAATAACTACGGCATCAACTGTGCTCTGCTTACCACTGTCGAGATGATGGATCTCCAAACCATCAACAGTAAAACCATTAAACGGATTCAAATACTGATCGTCCCGATTAAGGAAAGTTTCCCGCGCTACTCCGGTTGTCTTATAAACACAATAATGGTAAATCCGTAAAGGAGTTGATGGTTGAAAAATAGTTTTAGGGTTACCCACAGTGTCGTAATGGAACCTACCTTCAATTTTTTTCTGTTCGGCATCAATAACCTCAACCTGATAGTTACGGATTAAGGCATTACTG
>JADGED010000299.1 GCA_016744555.1 Desulfuromonadaceae bacterium | reverse complement strand
GTGTATGCCCGACAGGGGCGTGAACTAATGGGGTTAAAGTCCTCTGTAAGTGTTCCATGTAACGTTGTGAAACGTAACATAAATTACTAGCCGATGGCAGGTAAGGTATAATGAGAAGGCTGGTTCACCCACGGGCAAGAATATAGTATCATGCCCAAAAAAATAAAACTCACGCAGTCACAAAGCTGCAAAAATGGGAGAACCAGCTATGAAAGGTATAACAATTGGAATGGATCTTGGCGATAAAAATCATGTTGTCTGTGTTTTAAATGCAGCAGGTGACGTTGTCATCGAGACCACTGTTAAAAACGAGCGAGAATCAATAAGTACTCTTTTTTGTAAATACAAAGAAGCGACCGTTGCTATCGAGGCAAGCACCCATTCGCCATGGATTAGCAGACAGTTGGAAAAATTAGGCTGTGAAGTACTGGTAGGAAATCCACGGAAATTACGTGTGATTTGGGACAGTGACGATAAAACAGATAAAAGAGACGCGAAAATGTTGGCTCAAATAGCTCGTTTTGATCCCAAGCTGCTATATCCTATTACGCACCGTGGAAAACAAGCACAAATTGATCTGGAGATTCTGCAGGCACGAGATAATCTTGTAAAGAATCGAACAAATCTGATCAATCATATACGTGGGAGTGTCAAGGCACAAGGAGAGCGTCTTTTGCCCTGTAGCACTGATAGTTTTCACAAAAAAGTAGAAGAGTCTTTACCTGACTTTCTTAAAGAAACTTTGATGCCGATGGTTGAAATTGTAGGGCAACTCACAAGTCAGATAAAGGAGTATGATAAGAAAATAGAGCTAATCAGCAAAGAGAAATATCCAGAAACCGAGTTGTTGCGTGCAATAAAAGGAGTTGGCCCTGTAACCGCTCTTGCTTTTGTGCTCATTCTGGAGGATCCTGAACGATTTGCCAAAAGTCGACAGGTTGGGAATTTCGTAGGGCTAACTCCGCGTCGTGATCAATCAGGAGAGATTGACAAACAACTTAGAATAACCAAAGCAGGCAATCCATTTTTACGGCGATTACTGGTTGGATCTGCACAATATATTCTTGGATCATTTGGTGAGGATTGTGATTTAAAATCTTTTGGCCTCCGATTGTCGGCAAATGGAGGTAAAAATGCAAAACGCCGGGCAGTTATAGCAGTTGCCAGGAAATTAGCAGTACTACTCCATCGTCTTTGGCGACACGGTGAGGTCTATGAACCTCTTCACAAGAATAAGGTTAAATTGGCAAAAGCTGCGTAACATGGTGGGAGGGGCGGTCAAGGACAATGTTCCCCTTATTGGCAACAACCGGGAGTATGGCACATGAATGCACCAAAATGAATACGGTGGGAATTGCGACAAAGGAACATTCTCCTTGACCGCCCCTCCCACCATGTTGAACCGATAGATGATTTTTCAAAACGAAAATTATTATTTTCGTTTGTTATGACAGAGTTAACAGGTATTGATCGACTTTTGTAGTTTTACTGAAGAGAACAACTTTTTGTAACAGCCCTAAAGATAACGTCCCGTCCGGAAGACTGCGTGTCTACGCTAGATCCGTCATAAGCCAATGACATAAAAGAGATCGAAGATAAGGTTGCAGCTTCCACGACGGATTATACAATGCATCGAGCTTATGGCTAAGCTCATAAATGAATGCGAATGGAAGCGTGACGTTTGGGATTACAGACAAAAGTCGTTCGCCACGTCGAACTAATGGTTGACAAGCCTTCTCATGGAAGCGTAGACTTCGAAAAACTTCATATGCGAGGCGCGTATTTATTATTTTATTTCGGCGTACTAGGGTACGTCGTAATCAAATAAAAAATACAGCAACGAAGCAGATGAATAGTTTTTACGACGTCATCAAAAATATTTAAAAAGGAATACGTATAAAATGGACAAAGAAGAAAAACTTCCCAGCTCAAAAACTATCACCCGTCGGCCATTTGCCAACTCAAAAAAGGTGTACGTGCCAGGGAAGATGCATGATATCAAAGTAGGCATGCGGGAAGTCAGCGTGGATGATGCAGCTATTAAAGGGCCGGGAAATAGTGGCTCTGTCGTGACGATCTATGACAC
>JADGED010000298.1 GCA_016744555.1 Desulfuromonadaceae bacterium | reverse complement strand
GCAGAACCCTGAAAATATTTCGACATATAGCTGATCGCATTTATATTGCTAGCGAGAAGGGTGAGAGCCTCTTCTGTACTTGAAGCATAGAGCGGGAGCATGCTCTGCCCACTGTAGAGTTTTTTACGCCAGAATGTAGTGAGTTGACGCGGTGATTTATGCAACTGAGTGCGAGTAAAATATGGATGCGCTGGGTCCTTTTGATTTAAAACAATTGTAATGGGGCTACCATTAGGCCAACTTTTTACCTTCCCAAGGAATATTCGCTTTAGTTCTCTAGCAGAAAGAGTCTTAACTACACTGTCTTTATGCACTACCACTACATATTCCTCTGCGCAGGCTACAGTTGAGCAGAACAACAACAGTAGCATGGTAAAATATAGCAGTATGGAGTGCATCTTATTCAAACGTATACCATAGCAGTTAAAAGTTATAAGAGAGTTTAGCCGCAAAATAGTTCCAATAACGTTCTGTTCCGTTCGGGTTGGTTACTGACATTTGCATTGCAGCCCCATCAACACAGTGATACTCAGCCTTTAATCCCCAGTTCTCAGTGAGGTCATAACTTGCAGCAACACCAAAATCCTTACGCCAACCAGTATAAGGGGGAGCTTGGCTTCTAGTATCCCCCCCTTTATCAAATTTTAAACGATAGAATTCATCGTACAAGACACTAAAAGTCCACTGATCAAAGGGGGCGTAGTTTACCATTACGTACCAAGATTGAGATGGACCATCTATAGTAACCACACCGGCTGACTTTGTTGTCCGGTCAGCTTCGCCATATTCCGAGACAAAGGTTAAATCTTGCCAATTGTACTCGAGGGAGACAACAAACTTGCTATTTACCGTTGACTGGGTCAATGGTTCAGACGCCCCATTGACGTAGATGTAGTTCTTTGAGCGGAGCAAGCTGAGCCCTAGTCTCAGGTTAACAGCAGAGCTATTAAAAACGATTGCTCCACCGTAAATTCCATCGTTTATACGTTCACTAGAATTAAGCTCTGCCGGGAGCAGCGGATTTTTTTTATTGGCCGGAAGCCTGTTGTTTTTACTTATAGATGAATTCAAGGATCTATTTGTGCTTTGGCTAAGAATGCTTTCTTTGGGAAACGTAGCTTCACCGGTGAAAAAGTGATAGTCAACATCTCCGAACGAACCAGTTGGCAGGTTGCCGTAAATACCGCCGCCTAAGTAGCCAAGATTACTGTCACGACGAGACTCATCATAAATACTCTGGGGCAGGAAGATCATCGGTCGGAGAAAATCGTTGTCGCGGGTTTCATTATACAAGCCGAGCGGCATTTTGACTTTGCCAAGCCTAATCCCGATCACATTGTAGGGACGGTAGTCGAGTAAAGCCCAGTCGACAACAGGACGATCTTCAGAATAATCACCCAAATTCCGATAGAAAACTTGCCCGCCAACTCGCCAGCTATCGCTGATAGCCCAGTTTGCATTAATTCCAATATCAGTAAATTCGTAAGATCCAGAGCGGCTTTCTGCAAGAAAATTATTGTTTGTACTATGCAGATAGCCTTGGGAAGCAAAACCGTGGATTTGGATTGATTTATCGACATCCAAGGCTAATGAATTTGTGAGCAGACCAGAGCCTAACCAGAAAAAAAATAGAATTAACGTTTTTTTCATAAATCACTCTATTAAGTGGTTATTTATTGCCCCTCCACAAGATTAGCGTTTAATAATATATGTTAAATTTAGTTTTCCTGCAAGGTATACTTCTAAGGTGTGCTAGCGCACTATCGCAGGGAAGGATGAAAAGAGTTAACATGCTTACCGTTAAGTTGGTTAATTCATCACATATTCTTAAACCCAAAACCTAGCTCAGCTAATCCTCCAAGCTACAGGTTACTTAAATACGCTCATATTTCTATTTTTCTTCGCAAGATATAGAGCTGCGTCGGTCTTGCTTATAAACATTATTTCGCTATCACCATTACAGTAAGTTGACACGCCAACACTGATCGTCAAATGGCCGACTTCAGAAAATTTGTATTTCTGGATTGTCACTCTGATTTTTTCTGCCAAAGCAAAGGCAGCAGGACTCTCTAATGAAGGACAGATAAGCATAAAC
>JADGED010000297.1 GCA_016744555.1 Desulfuromonadaceae bacterium | reverse complement strand
CTGCTCAGGAGTTCCAGTGCAACAAGCTCTCAGGATTGGATCGCACCAGGTGTCTGGACTCGATCACTTTGGAATACGAACGTTACGAAAGAGAGCGAATGGAACGTCTGCAACAGAGCGACTAAGAAGAAAAAGGATCAGTGGTCGAGGCGTTAATTCGGGCAAATGATGAGTTGTCAGGATGGATATTTCAGTTAAAGCGCCAAGTCAACTGCGTTACGATCCCAAAACGGTTGCTCCTCCCTAGGCCTCTTTGTAGAATCACTACAATCATCTGCGGTAACATGAATTTAGTTGAGACGATATGAGCATTGACAATGAAATTCTTGGGAACACTCAGTTGGCACAGCAGCGTGGAAAACTGATCGAAAAAATTTATTCGACCATCACAAAGCCCGACAATTGGTGTGAAGTCATCAGTGAACTGGCTGCTAGCACTGATTCACGGTCAGCCCGTCTGCTTATTATGAATTCTGAAGAAAATAGCGTTATTTCTAGCTTCAAGCACAATATTGACGAAAACTATCATCAACAGTATGTTGAGCATTTTGTGAACAAGTGTCCTTGGCGACCCGAGATACGCAAGAAACCTCCGGGTCGTTTTTATTCCAGTCAGCTCCACTTCAGTTGCAATCAGTCTGACTTTTATAAAAGTGAATTTTATAACGATTGGGCTGGCCCGCAAGACATTCACCATGGTGCTGCTAGCACCATATTCCAGTATGGTGAGCAAGCGGTTCAGTTACTGGTACAGCGCACCAAAGGTCAAGGATCATTCACTAGTGAAGATGTCGATTTTCTAAATTGCTTTGTTCCCCATATGCAGCAAGCACTTCATCTCGCCGCCCAAATCGAAGAAAATAATACACAGTCTAAAGCAATAGAAATTTCAGCCGAAAGTGAAGTGCTGCCATTTATCTTACTGGATTTCTCGTTGCGCCCCATCTACTGTACTCCAGCTGCCGAGTTGCTACTCAACTCTGAATCAGCCCTATTACTCTCAAAAGAGAAATTACACCTTGTCGATCGTGATCTCGACCAGTGTCTGCAGAGGTTACTGAATAAATGTTTAGTTGCCGCCGATTCACGTATTTTTAATACCAGCGGGGAAACACTAGAAGTACAGCGTCCTCAAGCTACAAACCTTCACTTGCTACTGAAACCTGTCCATCCCGATGCACTAGTGTGGGGTGGCCATTCAGGAAGGTACGTTGCGGTTTACATCTACGACCCCGAGACTAAAAACCATATTGATCGAGAACGATTATGCGAATTATATGCTTTGTCCAAAGCTGAGATACGCGTGGCGCTGGAAATAATTGTTACGCCAGACCCTGCCAAAGTTGCAAAGCGCTGCTTCATAAGTTTACATACAGTACGTTCACACCTTAAAACGATTTTTGCTAAAACAGGTGCAAATAATCAAGCCGATCTCGTTAAATTATTATTGGCTGGCCCTGCCCGGCGCCGCTAGAGGACTATATAAATGAGCGATCAAGCAACATCTATTTATCACTGCACCCTGTACTCTCATGATAAGATTCCGTTAACCTGCGACCATCGTGGTGAGGGCAAGCCGTTACTTGTATTTATCCATGGTTGGACATGTCGACGCTCCTACTGGCGACCACAACTCGACTTTTTCTGCGACAAATATTCTGTAGCTGCAGTTGATTTGCCTGGACATGGCGATTCACCTAGCGGCGACCGAAGCAATTGGAGCCTCTCCTCATTTGCTTTAGATGTCGCTGCCTGCGTTAAGCAGCTAAACGTTGCTGAGACGATCCTTGTTGGACATTCCATGGGCGGTGCTGTCGCCCTTGAAGCTGCACGCCTGCTTGGCACGAACCTGAAAGGAGTCGTGCTCGTAGATACTTTCGCCATCGACTATTGTGGTTTACCACCTGAGACGGTGCAAGCCATTGCCGCCCCCTTTGAGAAACATTTTTCTAGCGCCGTATCTGCGTTAGTTGAACAAACCTCAACCGTAGCAACCTCACATAGCCTAAAACAGCAATTAATCCAGGAAATGGGTGCAGTAGATCCAACGTTGGCTCTTTCAGTATGGCGCGATCTCCTTGCTTGGGATCCTCAGGCCGCCTTCAACGAACTACAAATAC
>JADGED010000296.1:1889-2139 GCA_016744555.1 Desulfuromonadaceae bacterium | reverse complement strand
ATAAATATCGATTCCCCGATCGTAACCGTTATAAGGGGAGCGATATATGTCCTGATGAATTTCTTCGCGGCTAACAACCGCCCCAGCATGTTTCACCAGCGCCCAAAGCAGATCAAATTCTATCGTCGAAAGTAGAGCTGCCTGCTCAGATACATACACATCACGCTTTAGTGAATTCACGGTTAAATGGCCAAAAGTTTGCATCGGCTGCGGCGCGGTTCGACAAACGCGCCGTAACAAAACTTTTATC
>JADGED010000296.1:0-1879 GCA_016744555.1 Desulfuromonadaceae bacterium | reverse complement strand
CAACTGCAGATCTAACTCGTTAGTTGTTAATAACAACAACCCACGATATTGACTGCGAATTTCTCGGCACAACCCCAGGCTTTCAACACCTGAACCGGGGCAATCCAAGACAACCAATTGTACCCCGTTATCACTGATATCTACATAAGCCTGCTCCCAACTTTCAACCACATTGGCTTCAATCTCATCTAGCTCCAGCATCTGCACCAGTACAGCGGCAAATTCTGCCGCCATAGACACTATACAAACTTTCATTTTACTCATAGGATCGGCCTACCCTAGAAACGACCAACGCAGTCGAGCAGGTGACCGCCCGCTCGACTGCTGGATCTATACATAACTCTCGCGCTGATAAAAGCTTCCAACTGCTGCCCATAGCTTCACCTTTTAAATTACTACTTGGCTACTCAAGCTGTTTTTTCTGCACTTAACTTTTATTTGAAAAAGATGATAGGGGAGAAATAAGCAGCAAATAAGGATGAAATAAGGATATTGCCATCCACATTTCCTTCACATTTAAATCTTATGCTATTGTACGATTGAAGCTCAGGTTAAATGGAGAAGAGAACAACTATGAAGTTACAAATAAAACACAAACTATTTTTCACCCTGTTATTAACCAGTATTGCCGTTTCTAGTGGGATGTTTTTCTTCATGCAGTGGAGCCTTGACCGAGGCTTTATTAACTACGTCAATAGTCAGAAAGCAGAAGAACTCAATCTTCTGTCTGCAAACTTGGCCAAGAGATATAATAAGCATGGCAACTGGCAATTTCTGCAAAACAATAACCACCTTTGGCGCCAATTGATCAGAACTTCGATTCCCGATCTTGAGGCTACCCGTAGACAAGAACCACATTCAAGGTTTCGCCCACCACCACCTGCACGACCGCACAACCTTGAGCACAAGTTCGCCTTATTCTCTGCAGCAAAAAAACCTATTTTTGCACCACCAACTGGGACTTCGACATTACAACTTACCCCCATTGAAAAACAGGGAGAAGTGATCGGCTACCTTGCGCTAGTGCCAATCAAAGAGCTTTCCGCTCCCGGAGATCTCTTATTTGTTGAACAACAAACCGAATCCATAGCCTTGGTTGCTTTGGCGATGGCACTGCTATCATTGCTACTTTCGTATCTCCTCACAACCCACTTATTACGCCCGATCAAAGCGTTAACCACAGCTACACGCAAACTTATTGCCGGACAATTCAAAACTCGCATCACCGTAACGACTAAAGATGAACTAGGTCAGTTATCGAATGACTTTAACCAGCTAGCAATTAGTCTGGAAAACAACCAAACCGCTCGACAGCAGTGGGTAGCTGATATATCTCATGAATTGCGTACCCCTCTGGCAATTTTACAAGGTGATATCGAGGCTCTACAAGATGGAATCCGACAACCAGGAATTAAAACTTTTGCAGCACTGCATAGTGAAACGCTCCATTTAAGTAGACTTGTCGACGACCTTTACGAACTTTCCATGTCCGATATCGGTGCCCTCAATTATAAAAAAATTGGGGTCAATCCCGTTGGGATTTTAACCAGCAGCATCGATTTATTTCAGCAGCGCTTGACCGAACAAAACCTCCAACTACATACCAATTTCACCGTTACCAATCCGATCACCATACTGGGAGATCCAGATCGGCTCCAGCAATTATTCAGCAATCTTTTGGAAAATAGTTTGCGCTACACCGCTGCACCTGGCCATTTGCATATCACTGTGCAAGCAGATAAACATAACGTCATTTTCACTTTTGCCGATTCAGCTCCCGGCGTACCAACAGAGCAGATTCCTAAGCTGTTTGACCGGCTCTACCGAGTGGAGGCATCACGCAACCGCGCCAAAGGTGGAGCAGGGCTAGGGTTAACAA
>JADGED010000295.1 GCA_016744555.1 Desulfuromonadaceae bacterium | reverse complement strand
AACCAGATGATCGTGGCTACGATTTGATCAGTGAAGTAGAAGCCGGTTTGGAACAATTAAAAAATATTCCCATGTTGATCTGTTGGGGTGAGCTCGATTTTGTTTTTGATAGCGTTTTCTTGGATGAGTGGAAAAAACGTTTCCCGCAAGCGGAGGTACATCCGTTTAATGATTGTGGCCACTATATTCTCGAAGACGCCAAAGATGAAGTTTTATCACTAACCAGTAAGTTCTTAGAAAATCATCCTCTACCTCCAACCAAGAGGTAATATATGTCTAGCCCCAAAAGTTTCAATATCGCCGCCCATTTACCAGCTATGGCGGCGCAACAACCAGATACTACAGCCGTACACTTCCCTTATAAACGTGACAACAATAATCAGCCACTCTACCAGAGTTACAGCTATGCCGAACTTGATCAACAAAGTAATCGGATTGCAGCAGGGTTAGAATCAATCGGTATCAGCCGTGGTGTGCGCACCGTGCTCATGGTTACCCCGAGTTTAGAGTTTTTTGCTCTAACCTTTGCATTGTTTAAGGTTGGGGCAGTACCGGTATTGATTGATCCCGGCATGGGGATAAAAAATCTAAAAGTTTGTCTGGCCGAAGCTAAACCTGAGGCATTTATCGGTATACCTAAAGCGCAAATTGCCCGCTTACTATTTGGCTGGGGGAAACCAACACTCAAGACAATCTTAACAGTTGGTTCCAGTTGGTTCTGTGGTGGAACAAGTCTTGAGAAAATACTAGCTCCAATTGCTCCCAATTATAATTACGACACAGTTTATACTGCTGCGGACGATACAGCGGCAATTTTGTTTACTAGCGGCAGTACTGGTGTCCCCAAGGGAGCGGTGTATAGTCACGGTAACTTTACCGCTCAGGTCGAAGCATTACGTGATGTCTACCAAATAAAACCGGGAGAAATAGATCTACCAACTTTTCCATTGTTTGCCCTGTTTGCTCCAGCTATGGGAATGACATCTATAATTCCAGAGATGGATTTCACCCGCCCCGGTTCGGTCGATCCAGAAAATATTATCAACGCAATTAAACGTTTCAATGTTACCACTATGTTCGGCTCTCCAGCATTAATAAGGCGGGTAGGGCAGTATGGTGCTGAACACGCCATTAAATTGCCATCTATGAAGCGAGCCATTTCTGCTGGTGCACCGGTTCCTGCAGTTGTGCTAGAACAGTTCGTCAAAATGTTTAATCCAAAGGTTGAGGTATTTACCCCCTATGGTGCTACCGAATCGCTACCGGTTTGTTCAATTGGTAGCGAAACCATTTTGCATGAAACCCGTTTTGCTACCGATCAAGGTAAAGGGGTATGTGTTGGCTTTCCGGTACCATCAATTGAACTTAATATTATAAAGATAGATGATGCGGAAATTTTAACTTGGCAGGATGACTTATTGGTTGCCGATGGTGTGATTGGTGAAATTGTAGTTAAGGGGCCGCAAGTAACCAGAGAATATTTTAATCGTGATGAATCAACCAAGTTAGCTAAAATTGTCGACTCTAATGATGGAAGTTTTTATCATCGCATGGGTGATCTCGGCTATTGTGATGATAAAGGGAGGGTTTGGTTTTGTGGTCGTAAGGCTCATCGGGTTATTGCGCAGACTGAAACTTTATTTACCATCCCTTGTGAGGCCATTTTTAACACCCATCCACAGGTTTATCGCACAGCACTTGTCGGTTGTGACATAAAAGGACAAAAACAGCCGGTTATTTGCGTTGAGCTGGAGCAGGGAGTTAATTCTGCAGAACATCCGCAAATTACCACAGCCTTAAAGCAAACTGCCGTTGCAAACGAGATTACTAAGGATATAGATCACTTTTTGTTTCATCCAGCATTTCCGGTTGATATTCGTCACAACGCCAAGATTTTTCGGGAAAAATTAGCAGTTTGGGCGCAGGAGCAATTGCGATGAAAGTATTAGTTACCGGTGGTGGTGGTTTTCTCGGCAAGGCAATAGTTAAACTGTTACTTCAACAAGGCAATAAAGTAGCCTCGTTTTCACGAAGTATTTATCCAGACTTGAAAGAGCTCGATGTTGAACAAATTACTGGAGATTTAAACGATTCAACTGCCGTAACTAAAGCCGTTGCTGGCTGCGACATTGTTTACCATGTAGC
>JADGED010000294.1 GCA_016744555.1 Desulfuromonadaceae bacterium | reverse complement strand
ACACAATAATCTTATTAGTTCTGCTATTCCCGGCGTTGGCATTTTCTCAAGCCACCGAACGTACGCAGTTCAATATGGAAATTCCCAGTGGCAGCCTAACCTTAAAAAAGGCGCAACAAATAGCACTCTCTGCGGCGCCTAGCATTAAGCAGGCAACGGCCCACATTGAGGCTGCAAAAGCAGTGGTCGACCAAACTCGTTCAGCACTTAAGCCAAATCTCAGCGCAAACCTTGGTTTCCATTATCAAGATAGCACCATCCAACCTGACTGGGCCCCAGAGGTACGGGTTAGCGATTCATTTCACATAGCTAGTGCTGGGGTCAGCACCAACTGGCTACTTTTTGATGGTTTTGCAACTCGAGCACGCGTAGCTGCGGCAAAACATCAGGTTGAAGCTTCTGAGCAAACTCGCAACGAGGTGCGCCGCATTCTCGCCGAAGCCGTAGCCAGCGCTTTTTACCAAGCACAACTAGCGGTAGAAAGCATGCTTATTGCCCAGCAGAATCAAATTTTCAACCGTACCCTTGAAGACGAAGCCGACAAACGGTGGCAGGCAGGAACCATCCCCGAAGCTGAAAAACTAAACTTTTCGGTGCGGGCACTACGGGCAGAAACTGACTACCTAACTGCCAATCAAAGCTTTAAACTGGTTACAACGATTTTAGCTGAGTTACTGGCTCTAGATACAGCTAAACTGCCGGCAGAATTATATCCCGTGGCAAGCAAAGAAAATGTTTCAGAACAAACAATCCCAACCTACCAAACCGAATTCACCTATGCGGTAGAACATCGCCCCGACCTGCAATCAACCGAAGCTTCAATTGCGGCGATGCAAGCAGAGAAAAAAGGGCTAAAAAGAAACTATCTACCAAAATTGTTTTTCAACGCCGGTCTTGATTACAACAAACTTACTGAACTCAGCACCGTAGACCAAGAAGAACACGACGCCTACGCAGGGCTAAACCTAGCTTGGGATATTTATAAAGGCGGTAAACGGTCGGCACAAATCAAATCAATGGAGCAGAACATTCGCGCCTTAAGCAATAACCGCCAACAGCAACTATTAGCAATCCAGTCCAGCATCCACCAAGCTATTTTCACTGCCGAAGCAACCCAAGCAATGTACCAACGACAGCAACAGTCACTGGTGTTGACTGCGAAAATTCGCACCCACACCGAAAAGGCATATCGTGCTGGAGTTGCCAACCTAACCAGACTAAATGAAGCACAAACCGATTTGGTACGTGCTGCTGGGGCTGAGGCTGCTAGCCGAATAAACTATCTATTGGCACTGCAACAGCTTGAGGCTGCTAGTGGCAGGATATTGGAAAATTAATTGCTGACCACGGTAAAGACTTTTTAGGTTACGACAATAAAGACGGCGGCACTTGAGCCTCACAGGGGATTCTTACTTGGCACAGGCCACATGGGGTAGCGCCAGTGCCGTAGTTTTTCGTCGCATAAGGTGCGGTAACTTTACGGATATAGTGAAAACAAGCCGATTTGTCGTGCCCTTCTGTGGTGGTAATAGCATCTATAGGGCAACGCTTAACGCAGGCACCACACTTTTTAGCCGCATACCACAAACACCAAGCGTGGTGGTCATCACCGTAACTCCGCTCAGTAATAGGCAAATCGGCTTTTACTACCACCGATCCAAAGCGTACCGCTTTGCCCCAGCGGGTAATCAAACCATCGGAAAGACCAAAAGTTCCGTGGCCGGCGATAAAAGCGACATGACGTTCCGACCAGTTTGAAGCGATACCAAAACGCTCCGATTTACGATAATCAAACTCTACCAACCGCTCTGGAGCAACCGCAGGGAACCCTAACTCCGTTAAAGTTTCAGCCAAATGCAATCGCAGGGCGCAATTAAACTCTTCACCATGATAGCGCGATTTTGCCCAACGTTCAGCGGGAACATCTTTTTCTTGGCGCTGATCTTTCCGAGTTATTTCGGTCTGCGGCAATAGATAACTGACCACCCGCAGTTCAGAAGCAGCAACCGGTGCATGAGGAAAAGCAATGGCATAAGCCTCCTCTGGCGTCCAAAGGAACGGTCCAATCTGATCTTTAATCGTAGCAAACCAAGGGTCAGCGGCGGCAGCAACCGCAACGTGCGGCTCAGTCCACGCCTTTTCTCCACTGCATAAGTG
>JADGED010000293.1 GCA_016744555.1 Desulfuromonadaceae bacterium | reverse complement strand
AGTTCAACGGGATTATTATTGCCAATATTATAAAGTCTATAAGGAGCACCGCTTGTTCCGGGATCGGGATCCATTCCAGACCAAGCGTCGTTAGCTGTTGCATTATGATCTAAGGTGCGCACTACACCTTCAACGATATCATCAACATAAGTAAAATCACGCTTCATTTTACCATAATTAAATACTTGAATTGGCTCGTCAGCCAAAATCGCTTTAGCGAATAGAAACATTGCCATATCAGGACGTCCCCACGGGCCATAGACCGTAAAAAACCGCAGTCCTGTCGTTGGTAAACCGTAAAGGTGACTATAAGTGTGAGCCATAAGTTCATTCGATTTTTTACTGGCAGCATACAGCGATAGCGGGTGGTCAACATTATCGTGTACCGAAAATGGCATGGCAGTATTCGCACCATAAACTGATGATGACGATGCATAGACTAAATGTTTAATATCATTATGACGACAACATTCAAGAACATTGATAAATCCGTGAATATTACTGTCAATATAGGCATATGGATTTGTCAATGAGTAGCGCACACCTGCCTGAGCAGCCAAGTTTACAACTTTATCAAATTTCTCTTGTTTGAATAAATCTTCTATTCCTTGGCGATCAATTAAATCCAACTTAACAAAAGTAAAGTTACTTCGACTTTCTAGTCGCTCTAAGCGTGCATTCTTAAGATTGACATCGTAATAATCATTAAGGTTATCCAAACCAATAACTTCATCACCACGATCAAGTAAATATTTGCTCAGATGTGAACCAATAAAACCTGCTGCACCTGTGACTAATATTTTCATAGCTTTCATCCTTACTGATAATTTCATAAAAAACGGGAGAGGCATGTGCCCCTCCCGCTATTATATCTGCGAAGACGACCAAAAAGAAGTAACTATTTCTTTTTTATCTCCACGGTCAGTTGACCACGTAAATCAGCGAGTATTTTCTCGCCAATACCTTTAATTTCGACTAACTGATCAACACTAGTAAATTTATGTTTATTACGATAAGTAATAATTTTCTGCGCTTTTGCTTCCCCTATGTTTTTCAATTCTACCAGTTGCTCCATTGTGGCAGTATTAAGGTTCACTTTTTCCTGAGCAAAAACCGGTCCACCAACAAAACACAAAGCTAAAATCAGCAAACTAACAAATATACTTTTTACATTTCTCATAATCAATCCCCTCATTTTTGACTGATAGTGCTTAAATAAGCATCTATACATATTAGAATAGTACTACTAAGAATGGCCCCCTTCACAAGTGCCCAGAACGAACACTTTTAGTATTTTATCACCGAAACAATTAAATACAAATTTTAAATTAATAGTTATGACTATTTTTTTCATTTAACGCCGTCCATAATACTACTAAACCTAAACAACCATTTTTCAAAATGTAATGAACTAAAATTAAAATCAATGCATAGCTAAATCTATTGCAGCCTGACATGCACGTCCAACATCTACAATCAAAGTATCGAAATGGGTGCTGTTAAATAGATTTCTATCTTCTTTAATCCTTTTATAAAACGAACAATGTAACCTAAGAAAATTCTCCAGCAGATAATATCAAATCAACAGCAGCACCTAAGTCATCTACCACTTTGGCGCAATATTTTACAGCTTCACCTTCAAACTGCTTACCATACCCTGTTCTCACTAAAAAGGTTTTACATCCTGCAGCAGCGCCAGCATGAACATCGGCCATCTTGTCACCAACCATGTAAGAAGCAGAAAGGTTGATACTTAGCTCTTCAGCTGCTTCCAACAACATACCTGGCTTCCCCTTGCGACAATCACAGTCGAGCAAATATTCTCCTTGCCCACAAGTAGGGTGATGTGGACAATAATAAATACCTGCAATATCAATTTCATCCCCTAAAAGCTTAACCATATATCGATGCAAATTTTCAACTTGCTGAGGGGTGAAATAACCGCGTGCTATTCCAGCTTGGTTGGTGACTACCACTAGCAAGTAACCAGCGGCTTGAAGCTTCTTTAAAGCGGCAGGAACTCCAGAAATAAATTCAAAATCTTCCGGTTCAACCAGATAATCTTTCTCGACATTTATAGTACCGTCACGGTCTAAAAAAACCGCTTTTTTTAGCGGTTTTTTGTGAGGTGTGAGGGGTAAGGAGTCAGGAGGCATACTAAAACCTCACTCATTACCAT
>JADGED010000292.1 GCA_016744555.1 Desulfuromonadaceae bacterium | reverse complement strand
GTACTGTTAACCAATGTGCATACATGTGGTTGCTATCTATCTATCACCCCAACCTCAAATTTATCGAGCGAATCATATCCCCCAAAATGGTCGATTGGCAGTCAAGAAGTCTATGGAGAAAGCTTATCCGGCTTGATTACTGTCGAGTCAGAAACCGCTAAAAACTATAGATTTGTTATTCGGGTCAGAAGTGAAACCCATAGAGTTATGCAAATTGACCGTTTAGCCGAAAGTGAGATCGGTTTCCAGCCTGTACCATTATCGCCGATGGCTGAATTACGGAAGCTGCCATTTGGCGCTAAAGAGATCTCTTTTTTTGAAACTACCGGCAGCCGCAAAGGGTATGTCCGCAATAGCTTTAAGCCTTATGAACGGCTATTGATGAGTTGGTGGTCGATGGACTGGCGAGTGGGTGAAGACAAGGATTTTGGCCCCAGCGAGAAGACAGGTGCATTATTTTATACCAGCCTTAAATTTTGGGCATGGGAGCGGTCGGATATGTGGAATTTTGCGGAGTTTTTGGATTATTGGGGCTGGGATTTGTAGAGCGACACCGTAAAGACACTTAGAGAAATAATTTACACCTTAAACGTAAGCCAAAGGCAAACTTTACCACCTTTGTTTTACCGTTTTTAATTGCGGTGCTATACTTATTGCTTAGACCCCTATCACTTTTTTGGGAGAATCAAGTATGCAACTAACAAAAATGCTTTCTCAGCATCAACGTCGGTCGCACATCATGCAATCAATTTTCCTGGTTTTTCTGGGGATAGTATTAGCGGGGATTGTTCCTTGCGCCCATGCTATGGATATAACAAATAACTTGGTACTTAATCCAACAGTTGACACCAAGGCAATCAAAACATTGACCGACAACTTTGATCTACTCCCTGAGAAGCAAATTACCATTGGAAGCAATAACAACATCTATGCTCAGTATGCTCAACCAACTACTAAATATGGTCACAACATATTGGGAGATCGAATTGAGGCGGAGCAATTGGTCGTTTTACGGGGCGGAATGACTTATACGCATACCCTTAGCGATCAATATGTCTTTGAAGATATCAA
Organism: Desulfuromonadaceae bacterium; assembly: GCA_016744555.1. Lineage (GTDB taxonomy): Bacteria > Desulfobacterota > Desulfuromonadia > Desulfuromonadales > Geopsychrobacteraceae > Desulfuromusa. The sequence continues at coordinate 1,118 of JADGED010000292.1, read as the reverse complement.
ACCTAGACTGTACGATGTTGACAACGATGGGCAGATGGAAATTGTTACGATTCGCACCCACGTAGCTACGGGCGCTGGCATCATGATCTACAAAATAGTCAACAACACACTTGCTGAATTTGCGTGGGTCGAGGAGATAGGAACCCCTTACCGATGGCTTAACATTGTGGCCATCTACGACCTGGACGGAGACGTGACAACCGAATTGGCCTGGATCCAGACTCCTCATATTGGGGGCATTATAAAGGTGGCGCGAATTGCAGCAGGGAAACTAGAGGTTATTTCTGAGTTATCTGGTTACAGTAACCACAGAATTGGAGAAAGAAATCTCTGCCTCTCATTGGTAACAAAAACGGATAGCATCACAACCTTCTACGTGCCAACCCAGGACCGCCGACAGATTGCGGGTTTTAATTTCATAGATGGATCAATCCGGCGGGCAGAGATGATTAATCAGTTAGTGAACTTCTCATCTCCACTAGTATCGCAATACGATTTCGCCAATGTTGTTCAAGGTGAAAGCTTTTGCGTAGTGCCGTTACCTTAGTTAAGTTATTAAAAAAGAAGCCTATGCAAAAGTAAAATCTAAAATTGCGGTGGTAGTCGTAGCCTCTAACCATCACCGTTCATCATAACTAGGTAGTATTTATTAACGCAAAGGCACTTTTGGAGTTTCTTTGCTTATTAAGCCCTCACTGGAAAAGGAGATTGCCGTTATGAAAATCAACCTATTTGTGATCTTTATTAGTGTTTTAATTTTTTCTACGAACGCATTTTCTCTCGATATCAAGTTCGCTGACAAGGCATGGGATGGTATTAATGTTCCAGAAGGGCAACAGTGCCAGAAGTTTGGCGGGAATAATCCGTCTACCCCTAAATGGATAGTATCTGGTATTCCAGCTGGTTCAAATGCAATTATTTTGGAATACAGCGACCGTGATTCAAAAAGAATGAATAACGGCGGACACGGAAAGATGAAACTATCAATTAATTCAAGTTCTGAAACCGTAGTAATCCCATCTGTCCTTGGGCATACATATGAAATTCCACCTAACTTTGCAATGATTGAAGCGCATCGAGGACCAGGTTGGGATAAAGAAGGTGCATACATGCCACCA
>JADGED010000291.1 GCA_016744555.1 Desulfuromonadaceae bacterium | reverse complement strand
GAAAAGTTCATCTCATTGCCATCGATATCGGTGATTTTACTGATCCGACCATCAATATCGAAATCATGCTGAACACCATAACGTTCCTGTAGCGAAAAAGTACCATTACCATTATCAATCAACGTATGCAGTGTTCCGGGAGAAGACAAAAAACTACCGTCCGGCATTTTGATAAACTCCATGCTGGTCTTACCAAATTGCACGACAACGGCATTGTCAATAGTTCTGTCGATGGCCCATTTGCTAATGAGCGACGCAATCACCCAATTTTGAACATCCTCACTCGATTTAAGCAAATCACGTGCTGCATAAAGGGCAACGATAAATGGAGCGGCATCGGCCACCTGCCGACTCCCCAAAACCGGATCACCGTGACTGGTCTCTGTGAGATAAATATCGTAATTATGAGTCCAACCGTACCCTAATCCACGATTTTTTCGGTTAAGTCCACTGTCGTAAGATCGAGAAAAAGCCAATCCAAGCGGAGCACCACCACCCAAGGCCAAATCGGTGCTGTTGAACAGAAAGGAACCACTGGCCATATCGACCGGATCCTTTGAGAGATCCCGTGCCGGTGCATGTGATGGCAAAAGTTGCAAACGTACTGTAGAAGCAGCCGGAGTCGTCACTACATTATTGGTAACAGTTGTTGAAACAGTTGGCGAGGAAACTGGGGCTTCGTAGGCGGCATATCCACCATAATAGTCTCCACCAATTCTCATCCCCATGGAAGATACTGTATCTGTAAAATAGAGATCGAGATAGCCACTACCTTTCCAATCACCCAAAACAATCTCACCGTTTTCTGGCAGCACATAGGAATAGGAAGTGGAAGAATTAACCTTTGAAGTGAACTCATTTAATCGAGTTGGTGAATAATTTCGCAATTGTGGTTTGATCGCTTCAATATTACTACTGGTGACTTTAAAGGTTTTATCTCCAGCAGTATTCGCCAACTGCATCAATTTCATGGTCGATGCGCCTGGCTTATCGGATCCCATCAATTGTTCCAGCATCCCATGCTCAAACGCACTTGAAAACAAAGCTGAGGTTTTAAAACTGCTCATACCGTCTTCACTAACGCCCCGATCGATGTTTGTAGTCATTGCAGCCTTAACATCTATATAGTAACCACTTTCCTGCGCCATAAGTCCAACAACATGATGCTTGATAGCAAGTGTATCTGAAATATCAGAAAGCATCTTGTTCATCTGATCAATCTCTTTAAGCCAAGTCAGCCCCATAGTATTCAGGGTTTCCCCAAGCACAGGTTCAGAATCATCGGCTAAACCTTGATCAATATACTCTTCTAGCTTGCGTTGGCGTTGCTGCATCCGTGCATCTGACAAACCGGCAAAGCTATAAACAATGGCGTAGGTACTATTGCTTCTAGGATTATAAATTGCGGTTTGATCCATATGAGTGCCACTGTTAGACGCATATGGATGGTCTATCGTTAATTGACAATCACTATTGGTGGCCGTTCCTGATTCAACAAGATCGCCATCGAGTCTGAGTTCAGCTAAAGAATTGGCACTATTAACTGAAAGAGTGAGTCTTTGACCTGCCAGCTTTGGGATAGCTTCAAAATAGTCAAAACCAAAATATTGAATTCGCAGCGTTGCAGTATAGTCAATTGGAATCTCGTCCCAAGTCGCTGTAATTGATGGTGAAAATGGAAGACTATTTGAGTACGAATTTAAGTCCGTCTCAATAATTTTTCTTCCGCCAATAACTTCGGATAAGTCGTGATTAGGGTAGTCACTTCGGATATTCGTCAGTAAGTTATTAGTTAATGTCGTCATGTAGTCTAAGAGATCTTGTTCATTCAAATTTTGTACATAATCTGCAGTAATCGTTGCCCCAGAAGTAACAGAGCTAAGCAATGTCGACTGGTCATACCCCATCGTAGTGACCAAATCAATCTTGGCAATAGACTGATACTCCTTGAAAGCCGGATCAAAAAGGTAACCCTGACCATCAATTATAGCACTAACCCAAACGCGACTAACTGTCGCAGTTCCATCATACTGCAATTCCGACAGAGGAATCCCATTGCTCGCCAAAGCTCTGCTAATCGGCACGTACCCTTCACTCGATCCCAGCCAATCGACACCAAGCCAATTTGCCAATTGTTCGCCGGGAATTGTCATCTTCCCATAGATATATTGTGCGGAATAATTACTTGCTCTCAGCAGTGCCACCAGCAATGCCGC
>JADGED010000290.1 GCA_016744555.1 Desulfuromonadaceae bacterium | reverse complement strand
CTATTATTTGTACCGGATACAGCATGCAAGGCGGTGAAGCTGAGTTCAAAAAACTTGGCGCTGATGCCTTTTTAATGAAACCAATAAATTTACCGAGACTATTACACGCAGTAATAAATGTCCTCGACGGGGAGCAACAATAGTAATTAAAACTAGTCCTCTAAAACCCGGGAGACGGCATTTTCCCAACCCCGCAGCAAACCGTCACGAGTCGACTCTTTCAGCCGTGGCGCAAACACCTTATACCGCCGCCAATGGTTATTAATATCATCAAGGGACGAATACAGCCCTAATTGTAAACCGGCCAAATACGCTACCCCCAAAGCGGTGGTCTCTGTCACTTGCGGTCGCTCTACCGTTATATCTAAGATATCGGCTAAAAACTGCAGAAACCACTCGTTAGCTACCATCCCACCATCAACTCGCAACTCTTTGATAGGAACGCCACTATCGCGTTGCATTGCCGCCATAAGATCATAGGTCTGATAAACCACCGACTCCAACGTTGCACGAACGATCTCAGCAATACCGGTATCACGGGTCAAGCCTGAAATAGCGCCACGGGCATGAGGGTCCCAATGGGGAGCCCCTAAGCCGGTAAATGCTGGCACCATATAGACTCCATGATTGCTCTCGATACTTCCCACCAACCCTTCTACCTCATCAGCCGAAGCAATCAACTTTATCCCATCACGCAGCCATTGAATAGCAGCCCCGGCGACAAAAATTGAACCTTCAATCGCATAGCTGACTTCACCATTAATCCGGTAGGCAACCGTAGTCAAAAGACTATTTCCCGACCGTACCGCTTTTTTTCCGGTATTGAGTAAAACAAAACAACCAGTCCCGTAGGTACTTTTTATCATCCCCCGCTGCAGACAAGCCTGACCGATTGCGGCCGCCTGTTGATCACCAGCGATTCCAGCAATTGGCAACTGCTGCGCAAACAGATTAGCCTCTGTCAGACCAAAATCAGCGCTACAATCTTTTACTTCTGGCAACAGGGATGGTGGAATTTTAAACAGCTCGAGCAGTTCGTGATCCCACTGTTGGGAATGGATATTAAACAACATCGTGCGCGATGCATTGGTCGCATCAGTGGCGTGCGTTTTACCGCCAGTCAAACGCCAGAGGATAAAACTATCAATGGTTCCAAACGCCAGCTCACCAGCTTCAACTTTTGCTCTAGCTCCGGCAACATTATCGAGAATCCAGTATAATTTTGTCGCTGAAAAATATGGATCAAGTAGCAATCCGGTTGCGCCAGCCACCAACTCGGTTTTACCTGCAGCTTTTAGCTCGTAACAATAATCTGCAGTACGGCGGTCCTGCCAAACAATGGCGTTATAAATTGGCTTACCACTAGAGCGATCCCAAACGACCGTGGTTTCCCGCTGATTTGTAATACCGATGCCGACCACTTCGAGGTGTTCCGCTTGCGCCTGCTGCAACACTTGCCGACAGACAGTATAAACCGATTGCCAAATCTCTTCTGGATCGTGCTCCACCCAACCATCGGCAGGAAAAATCTGTTGAAATTCCTGCTGCGCCATAGCAACACAATCACCAGAAGTAGAAAAAATCATCGCTCGTGAGCTGGTAGTTCCTTGATCAATTGCCAGAATATGTTGCTCTGCCATTAAATCCTCCTGTCAGTCCGGGCAAAAGGTTAATTTTATTGTATAATAAACCGAAAAGACATAACACCTGCAAACCAGATGTTTATAGATAGAATAGCAAAATATAGGATGCCCCGTGGGAAGATGTGAAAATATAGCAAAATTGCAAGCTGGCAGCACTTTTGATCTACTAATAATTGGTGGTGGCGCCACCGGCTGCGGGATTGCAGTGGATGCAGCAACCCGTGGACTTAAAGTCGCTTTGGTGGAAAAAAATGATTTCGCCGAAGGTACTAGTAGCCGGAGTACAAAACTAGTTCATGGCGGGGTGCGCTACCTCGAAATGGCGGTCAAAAAATTCGATTTAGTCCAATACAACCTAGTTAAAGATGGCCTACATGAACGTGGTTTGCTCCTTAAAAATGCTCATCACCTTTCAAATCGCATCGCCTTAGTCACCCCACTATACAAATTGCTCGATGTCCCCTACGTGTTTTCCGGGCTGAAATTCTACGATGTATTATCTGGAAAGCAAAACATCGGCCACAGCAGCCTACTAAGTCGCAAAGAGGCTCTACGCCGGTTTCCGGGGTTAAAGTCAGAGGGACTAA
>JADGED010000028.1 GCA_016744555.1 Desulfuromonadaceae bacterium | reverse complement strand
GCCTTCAAAGGTATCCTCTTCGTAGGTGACACCGTCAAGATCTCCAGTTCCTTTTTTGATGCCGCGTTCGATGTTGTCTTTTGGCATATTCGCTTGTTTAGCTTTGTCTACCGCCAAGCGTAAGCGCGCATTAGATTCTAAGTCCGCACCACCAATCCTTGCAGCGACGGTAACTTCTTTAATAAGTTTGGTGAATATTTTTCCCCGCTTAGCATCTTGAGCACCTTTGCGGTGTTTGATGTTGGCCCATTTACTGTGTCCAGCCATTGGTTTTGCTCCTTGAATAAATCTGATGGTTAAACAAAACGCCGGTATTACCGGCGCTATGTTGTATTTCTATATATAGGTAAATAAATCCGACTTAGTAGTTAACAACTTTGAGGTTGTCGGTCACAGTGTCAACCCATTCAACTTTTTCAGCAATGTCAATTGCGGCAGCTCTTTCTGCTTCACTGTACACGTGCCCCGAAAGGACAACGCAGCTATCTTTTACCTCAATATTAAACCAGATGTCTTTGATTCGTTGATCATCGAGTCGAGCAATTTGAATTTTTTTCTGAATAATTAGGTCTTTGATTTTATCATTACAAGTGGCAGCTTTTTCGGCAAGACAAGGTGAGTCTACCGCTTGCTTGATTAGTTTTACCGCCATTCTTTCCGACATTCTGGTTGTGTTAATCATCATGTCGTATTCAATCGGGTCGTTCCAATCACGATCAAAATAGTATTTGATGAATCCAGCACGTTGTTGATCGCTTTTTCGGACCAACGATCGGGCTAGTTCGGGATCAATCCATTCCCGCTGTGCCCAACGTTCGACCCGTTCTTCAAAGGGGGCGATAACACGCACGCGGAGAACACTAGAAATGTTTGGCAACAGATCTTGTCCACCACGGCCATAAATAACGACATCACCTTTGAGTGCTTGTTCCAGAACTATTAATTGGATACGGCACATTCCAAGCTCTATTTGTCGATCGAGGTCTTCCACGAATGCTGGAGGTTTTTCATCAATCTGTTGCAATGCTTCTTGCGATAGATCATGGTCTTTAGCAGCATTTTTGATGATGTCTCCATCAACGAGGGTGTAGCCCAGTTCCTCTGCCACTTGATGTACAATTGGGATGCCACCGCTACCCATTTCGCGAGAAAAGGTGATGATTGCCATAAAACTCTCTCCAGCATTAAATGTAGGATTAATTGTTGCTTTATGTTCAGCGAAAGATAATGCCACGAATCATCTTCAAGTTCAAGCGCATAAGAAGTCTTTCTCGCTTGTCATAGCTATAACTGCTGGCTATAATTCCCGCCAAACTTTTTGCTTGGATTGGTTATATCAATATGGTTGAAAAACAAAAAACTGAATTAGCTTTGTTATTGGAAGAGCAGGTCACCGCTAGAGGTGGGATTTCTTTTGCCAAATTTATGCAGCAAGCCCTTTATGCTCCGGAACTTGGGTACTACACTTCTGCGCGAACTCGGATCGGAAAACAGGGAGATTTTTTCACCTCCTCTAGCGTTAACTCCTGTTTTGGAAAATTAATCGCTCGGCAATTAATCCAAATGTGGCAGTTGCTGGGCGAAGGTGAATTTGTAATAGCCGAGCAGGGGGCTGGTGGTGGCCATCTTTGTCTTGATATTCTTGATGCTTTGGCGAACGAAGCACCTGCGTTTTATACTCAATTAAAATACCGACTGGTTGAAATTAGTGCCGACAACCGCTCACGTCAGGCTGAAACATTGCAGCACCATTGCTCCTCGGGGAAAATTGATTGGTGCCAGCTTGATGACCTCGATGGAATGGTTGGCTGTTTTTTAAGCAACGAACTTGTTGATGCTTTTCCGGTACATTTGATTGAAAAACATGGTGGCGAATTACGGGAAGTTTTTGTCGTTGCTAATGATGGATCTTTTAGTGATGAATTGCGGCCACCTTCTACCGTCGCAATTAAGAATTATTTTGATATGGTTGGTGTTGAGCCCGGCACTGGCAATCGCTGTGAAGTTAACCTTGATGCGTGTTTATGGATGGAGCGGGTGGCAAAATTGTTGCGGCGTGGCTTCGTTTTGACGGTTGATTATGGCTATTTGGCAGAAGAGCTGTTTGCCCCTTATCGCCACGCTGGTACTTTACTTTGTTATCATAAGCACCAAACCAATGAAGAGCCTTATGAGCGTGTAGGGGAGCAGGATATTACGGCTCACATAGATTTTACTGCGTTGCAAAAGGTTGGACAACTGCACGGCTTGGATAGTCTTTATTTTGGTCAGCAGTATCAGTTTTTAATGGGCTTGGGTTTTTTAGAGTTGCTAATGGAGATGGAGCGCACTGAGACCGATCCGAAGAAAGCTCAGGCATTGCGGATGAATTTGAAAACCTTGATCTTGCCAGAAGGGGGGATGGGGGAAAGTTTTAAGGTTCTTATCCAGGGGAAAGGTGTTGGTGTACCAGAACTCTTGTGCAGTAAACGCATTCGGGATATTGGCCTTCCTCGCAGGTCATTTTAATATCTGCTGCAAATATCTGCACTTGCAAATTATTAGTGTTTGTAGGTATAGTTGACTAAATACATCATGATTAAGACGGAGGAAATAAACGATGAAAGAGCGTATCGAAGAAGTATTGGATCAAGTACGTCCTACCTTGCAGGCTGATGGTGGTGATGTTGAGTTTGTAGATGTCTCGGCGGACGGTGTTGTAAGTGTTAAACTGACCGGTGCCTGTGGCTCTTGCCCAATGTCAACCATGACTCTGAAAATGGGGATTGAGCGTGCATTAGTAGAGCAAATTCCAGAAGTTAAGGAAGTTGTTCAGGTGCGTTAGTAGTTGCTTGCTACAAAGTAAAAATAAAAAGCTCACAATTATCGTTATTGTGAGCTTTTTATTTTCTCTGGTTTGTTTCCGTTACTTGGTTGCTAAATCGAGGACTTTATTTTGTTGTAAGATGTTGGCAATTTCTTCTTTTTCGGTGGCGGAAATTGCCGCTTTTGGAATAAAGAAGAATGACGCCTCTTTTAAGTATAATAAAAATCCGGCGTCAACATTTCTATAGCCATGAAATGTATCCCAGTTAAATTCAAAATCATTTCCTTGTTCGCAACCGCTAAATTTTGTCTTCTCAATCTTATAATCAAGGGTTCCAGGGAATTGAGGTTTAGATTTGATCTTTTTTAAGGCTTTATTGACCAGAAATTGGCGGGCAAAAACACAATAGAGACCAAAGGCGATCATGCCAAAAGCAATCAAGCTGTTATCAAATAGTCCGACTAGACCGGCAACACCAACAATCCAAGATCCAGTGCCATAAATAAAGCGCATTTTGAAGCGCTTATCGGCTTTGTAGTAGATATTGTAAAAAGTGTTCCAATCTTTTTCGCTTAGGTCATATTCGATGCTAATAGTTTGTTCTTCCACGCTCGCTCCTGTTGCCTGATGATTTATTTTAACGTTTGATTTTTAATTGTTGTAATAAGTTGTTTAAACGCAATAAAACCCCTTGTTTCGTTTTCAATGCACCGTGGGGGCAGAGTTCCTGGCAGCAAAAGCAACGGATGCAGCCATCGTAATTTATATGTAGTTTGTCCTGCTCAATTTTCATTACATCAGCAGGGCAGTGGGTGACGCAATCGTTGCACAACTTACACAGGTTGTGGTCTGGTACTGGCCTAGCCGTTAGTGCATTGCGGAGAAAGTGCTTTGGATTGCCTTGTAATCCAAAGTTTACATCGGTCATTTTTGCAGGGCGAAAACCCTTAATTTTAAGATCGTCTAGATTGTCGCCACAAAGATCTAATTGTTCAAGCTTGGTATAGGGGCGGTCTGTGTCGATGGCCTTTTGTTGTGTCCAAACCTGCTGCGGTTGTAAACCAACCAGCTCAGTTGCAACGGTATCAATTGCTTGCGGGTGACTACCAGCCAAAAGGGCACCGATCTCAACCGGATCGCCACTGCCGGGACCTTCGCCTTCCATGCCAACAACAGCATCTACAATTGTTAGAGCCGGCATTACTGCTTCGCAAAGCTCAAGTAGCATCATGGCAAAAAAAGCTTTATCTGTGCCAGCTTGAAAGTGAAGCCGCGGTTTACGCAAGCCTACGATAGCGCCGAACATGTTTTTAATTCCACAGGTTAAGCCCATCATTTGGTGTGTTTTAAGTTTTGGTAGATTGATGATGACGTCGGCAGCGACAATCTCTTCGGCAACTTCGAATTGCTGAAAGTAGCCTTTGGCGGGGTTGATGGTAACTGCAGTATCAAATTTGGCAAACTTACATCCCATCTCATTTACTACGTCAAGGATGCCGCTTTTGCTGGCAACTTTCTCTGGACTGCCAATGCCGGGGGAATCTCCAACGGTAACTATACCGCCCGCAGCTTGCACCAATTTTATTACTGCGCGAACAACTTCTGGATGGGTAGTTACTGCTTGGTCAGGTGTTTTGCCAGCTAAAAGGTTTGGTTTGATTAGGACCTGTTGCCCTGGTTTGACAAAGGCTGCTACCCCCCCTAGTGGGTCAAGTAGCTTTTTCATGGCTATGTCCATTGCGATTGGATCGTAAGTTTGTAGTTTTTGCAATGAAACCTTTGTGGCATCAGGGCTTGGGCTGTGAGTCAAGGATTTACCCTTCTCTTCGTAGTGCTGCAGCCGTGGCTGCAATAACAGGCTTACGATAAATTAGTGAGGTGTGTCCCATGCGATCAAACTCGACAGCTTCTCCCCATGCTAAATGATTGCTGCAATTTGGCAGAACCATGTTGTCTTTGTTGGTGTAGATATTGGTCATTTTAACATTGTCTGGGAATGGTGCCGTGTTGAGCTTTTGCAAGAAATTTGAGCTTGGTAGGAGTGTCTTGCCCAAGGGGTCGATAGAGAAGGTTGCTAACTTGGAGCCGTGGTGGGGTGAGCCGAGGCAGATAAGGTGGTCTACTTTGTCCTGACCCCCACGCAATTGTACATAGTTACGAGCAATCATTCCCCCCATTGAATGGCCGACTAAGTGGACCTTGTTGACTCCAAGCTGGTGGCGCATTTCATCTACTTTAGTTGCCAGTAGTTCAGTAAGTGCCTCTTCGCTATGCCAAGAAGATAAGTTTATGGTGACAATGTTTTGGAACCCTTGCTTGCGCAATTTGTACTTAAACCAAAACCAACACGACTGGTTAACGAATAACCCATGAAGTAGTAAAACCGGAGTTTCCCCGCGCTTGATTGCTTGTTGTCTTTTGCTTATCAAACCGATGGGAGTTATCGCTAAGGTGATATAGTTGAAAAATAGTTCTGGAATCGTGAGAGTAAAAAATAAGCGTAAGTTTTGTTTGTTGAATCTGTTTTGAGCTGCTTCGGGGGTAGCGTTTGAATATTCGTACCAGAATATACTGTAACTTAGGATGACTATGAATAGATCGAAGACAAACAGACCTCCTATTGCAAGGAGTAGCACGGTCAGTAATGTATAGGTGATCATCGCAAGTCCTTTGGAGGTCCGGTAAGTTGAATTTCGAAAATAGTTACCAAATAGTCGACAATAACTGTTTGCCCCACTATGATAGTTGTATGGAGTATTGCATGGCAGTACGAGAGCGTCAATTGTAAGCCTAGCAGTTTTTTAGCTCTAGGTGTGATTTCGCATTGCCAAAAGATTTAAATAGAGGTTTGTAATTAAGTGGATACGTATTTACGACAATTTGGGCAACATCTAGTTGTTGAGAGAAACCTGTCTCCGCGAACGGTGTCAGCATATTTGACTGACTTGGAACAATTTTATAGCTTTATAATCCGTAACGATGGCGATAAGTTTCGAATAGCTGGTTGGCAGCACGTTGATCACTTGCTGTTGCGGCAGTATTTGGCACAGTTACATAAACAGTGTGGCCGTACCAGCATTGCTCGTAAGGTTTCATCTGTAAAAGTTTTTTTTCGTTTTTTGCTGCGTGAAGGGGTGGTTGAAGAATCTGTCGCTGCCACATTGTTAACCCCACGCCGGGAAAATTATCTACCCAAGGTTCTTAGCGCTGAGCAGGTTGGTATATTGCTCGATTCTTCGCCGCCTGCAAAGCAGATATTGCTGTTGCGTGACTTAGCGATTTTTGAGTTGATCTATTCTTGTGGCTTGCGCGTTAGTGAAGTTACCGAATTAAATGTGGCAGGCATTGATCTCGATAGTCAGCAGGTGAAAGTGGTTGGTAAGGGAAATAAGGAGCGGTTATTGCCTCTTGGTCGACAGTCTTGTGACGCCCTGTCGTCATACCTGCGGGCACGCAAAAAAGTTGAGCTCTCTGACCCGTTGTTTATAAATAACCGCGGAGGAAGATTAACTGCGCGCAGTGTGCAGCGTAACTTGAAGGCCCGGCTACTGCATTTTAACTTGCCCGCCGATGTAACGCCCCATGCTTTGCGTCACTCTTTTGCTACTCATCTCCTGGATGCTGGTGCCGATTTACGGGTGATTCAAGAACTGCTTGGGCATGCATCGTTGTCAACAACGCAGAAATACACCAAAGTTAGTTTTTCCCACCTTACCGAAACTTACGACAAGTGCCATCCACGTAAGCGTAAAAAATGACCATATTGGTAATTATTACTTGACCGGTAATGAATTCTGGGTATAGTGTTTGCCATCACCGCTTAGTCTTATTTTAAAACTTTAAATTATAGTAAAGGGAGAGAAACATGAGTGTATTAGTTGGTAAGCAGGCCCCGAATTTTAGTGCTTCAGCAGTGATGGCGGACGGTTCGATAAATGACGATTTTAACTTAGGTGACTACAAAGGCAAGCACATAGTTTTGTTTTTCTATCCACTTGATTTTACTTTTGTTTGCCCGACAGAACTAATCGCTTTTAGCCACCGGATAGCTGAATTTGAAAAACGTGGCGTGCAGGTAATTGGCTGCTCTATCGATTCTCAATTTACCCACCTAGCCTGGCGGAACACACCCATTAATGATGGTGGTATTGGTGCAGTAAAATATCCATTGGTTGCTGACGTTAAACACGAAATTTGTCGTGAGTACGATGTTGAGTTTGGGGCAGCAGGGGTTGCGTTGCGAGGATCATTTTTGATTGATAAGGATGGTGTTGTGCGTCATCAAGTGGTAAATGATCTGCCTTTAGGTCGTGATATTGATGAGATGTTGCGCATGGTTGACGCACTACAGTTTCATGAAGTTCATGGCGAAGTTTGTCCTGCCGGTTGGAATAAGGGTGATCAAGGTATGGTTGGTAGCACTGAAGGTGTTGCTACTTATCTTGCCGATCAGGCAGATAACTTGTAGTTGAAATAAAAGACACCTGTTACTAGGTGGTTACGGGAAGAATAAGTTTGAGTTAAAGGGCGCTACGGCGCCCTTTTTTTATTGATTTTAAAATTATAGTAATGTTTAATGTGATGCTATATTAATGTTAATAAGATAAAGTTTGTTAAGGGAGGTCGTTCTGGGTTTATTTGGAGGTAAGCGCAAAGTAAGCCGGCTTAATGTTGCTGTCTGTCAGGATGTTACAACTATTACTGTTGCCGGAATTGAGCGTGACCAGAATGGTGCAGCAAAGCTACAGTTTGCTAAGCGCGAATTGTGCTCTAGCGCAGAGGAGCGTAGCCAAGCATTAGGTTTACTGCTACAGGGTGAAAATACCCAAAAACAAAAGGCTGTTGCCGTCCTTCCAGTCAATGCATATCAGTTGACCCAAGTAGAAATGGCTGACCTTCCAGAAGAGGAACTCCGTGATGCCGCCCGTTGGCAGATCAGTGAGCGGATTGATTATCCTCCCGATGAAGCGGTTGTTGATCTTTATGCTGTTCCTCCTTTTGCGGGTGAAAAACGGCCGCAAACTTATGTCGTTTCTGCCCAAGAACGTTTATTGCGTGAGCGACTTGAAGCGTTGGCTGCTAATGATTTGGCCACTGAAGTAATTGATATTCCAGAGTTTGCTTTGCGCAACGTGTGTGACCTATATAAAGACGATGATCGTGGAGTTGCACTGCTGTTGCTGTTAGAAAAGCGCGGGGTTCTGGTGATTGTTCGTGACGGTGTACTTTATTTGGTGCGCTGGTTAAATACAGGCATGGAAGATTTAACCCCTTATGCCGAGGGTAATTTAGAGGCGTTGTCTGAGCAGTTGGATTCTATTGTTCTGGAAATTCAACGTTCTTTTGATTATTGTGAAAGTAGCTTCCATCTGCCATTGGTGTCACGCTTGCTAGTTGCCCAAACTCAATTAGAAATCCCCGCAGTTATTAATTATCTAAATGATTACCTTTCAACCAAGGTTAGTGCTTTTGATTTTGCCGATATTATGACGGTACCAGAAGGCAGTGAGCAGGTAGAGCTGAATCAATATTTATTTGCTATTGGTGGGGCTTTGCGACAGGAGAATAATGATGCGTCAGCAAATTAATCTCTACCAAGATGTCTTGATTGACAAGCCCGAACCCTTTCAAGGACGATTAGCTATCTTGGTTTTGTTGGCGACGAGTTTAGTGATGCTGGCTTTTGTTGCTTTTCAGTATTGGCAAACGACAACATTGCAAAAGCAAATTGTTCCGCTGGAACAACAGAAGCAGGTATTAGCGGTACGAATTGCTAGCTTGGAAAAGCAATATCCACAGCGTCAGGTAAGTCCTTTGTTGCAAGAAAAAATAACTCGGTTAGAACGAGAGATTCAGGGCCAAAAAAAAGCCATCGATTATTTTTCTATACAGAGGCAATCCGGGAATAACATGATTTTAGGATCTTTGGAAGGTTTGGCACGTTATCGTCAACCAGGTGTTTGGTTGCGGCGAATCTCATTGTTGCGGACGGGGCAGGGGGTAGATATTTCCGGTAGTGCTGTAAGGGCAGAGCAGATCCCTGAATATTTAAAACTACTGGGCGATAAGAATGTTTTTGGGGGCAAGGTTTTTTCTCGCCTACAGTTAAAACGACTTGAGGATCAGGGCGGTAGAATAGAATTTAATCTTAATTCTGGTGCGGGAGCGAATTAATGAAACCACCATCGTTCTCACTAATGCAGTGGTATGATCAACGTGAAAAGCGTGAGCGGATAGTGTTGCTGGTTTGCGCTATTGCCGTTGTGGTTTTTTTGCTTTATACACTGCTGCTGCAGCCGATTACAAAGCAGCTAAAAAAAGCAAACAAGGATGTTATAACCCTAAAATCAGATCTGGAAAACATGGCTATCGAGGAAGCTGCAATTATGGTGCGTAAAGAAAGTGACCCTAATCGCAACAATCGTTTACGACTTGATGAACTCGAAGCAGAATCGGCTCAACTGCAGCAACAACTAGAAACCAGCATTGTCAACCTTGTTTCTCCACGTGATATGCCAGAGCTATTAAAAAGCCTTATTACTCAACAAAAAAAATTGCAGTTAATTGGCCTTGAAAATATTGCCCCTGAACGATTGAACCTTGATCTTCCAACTGACGATAAAACAGTTGTCCCTACACTGTATAAACATCGGTTAAATCTTGAGTTCTCTGGTGATTATTTAACCATGCTAAACTATTTGAGACAGTTAGAGAAACTTCCACGGGCAATGGTTTGGGAGCAAGTAGCAATCGAAAGTTTAGAGTATCCAAAAACTACGGTACGGTTACAGGTATACACTTTGAGCCTGACGGAGGGTTGGATCGGTGGGTAGCAGATCATATTTAACTTCTGGCATGTTATTGCTATTATTGCTAGCAAAGGGTGCTATTGCCGCTCCACCTGCATTGCTAGATCCGATGCGACCGATTGAATATAGCCCTGTTGTTGCGGTAAAAGAAAAACTACATTTGCAGGAATTGGAACTGACTGGAGTGCTGATATCTCGTGCCCGTGAGGTTGCAATTATAAATGGTGATTCGCTACAGCGTGGTGACACTATTGCGGGTTACAGGCTCGAAAAAATTGAAGCGGATAAGGTTTTATTGAAAAACCGTCAAGGTAAATTGGTATTGCGTCGGGCTGGAACCGGCTTGAAGAAGATATCTCCGCAAAAGGGTATCGAGAAAGGGAGCAAACCGTGAGATTGTCGTTATTTAATCAGTGCCAAATTGTTGTTGCTGGCCTGATTTGCTTGCTGTTGTTAGCGGGGTGTGCTCCACCTCCCCGTGGTGGTGCACCAATAGATTCTATGCGCCATGAATTGGCAGAACCCACTTTGCCAGCTACTAAAGCTGCAATTCCACCACCAGCAGACATCCGTTCGGCACTGATACCAGCTCCACAGGATGTTTTTGTCACTCCGGAGGTTGAAACCGAAAGTAGTTTTGATATTGCTGCAAGCAAAGTTCCTGCACGCGATTTTTTTATGAGCTTAGTCGAGGGTAGCTCATACGGGATGGTTGTTCATCCTGATGTCGATGGTGACATTACTGTAGATTTGAAAAATACAACCATTGCTGAAGTTTTACAGGTAGTGCGTAACGTCTACGGATACCCATATATAAAAACTGGTAACACTTATCAGATTATGTCTGCGGGGATGCAGGCACGCACCTTTCAAGTTAACTATCTCAATTTAGTTCGTAAGGGGGTTTCACAAACTCGAGTGAGTTCTGGTCAAGTGAGCGAAAGCGGTGGTTCAGATGATAGCGACAGTGATAGTAGTGAAAGCTCTAGTACTGGGAGCCAAATCGACACCGAATCGATAGCAGACTTTTGGACAGAATTACGGGCTGCTATAAATGGGATGATAGGTCGCGAAAATGGTCGTAAAGTTATCGTCCAGCCAATGGCGAGTGTAGTCGTAGTCGTTGCTATGCCTGACGAACTGCGGATGGTAGAGGAATATTTGCAGTCAATTCAAGGAAATATGCAGCGTCAGGTTATCCTTGAAGCCAAAATTATTGAAGTACGCTTAGCTGATGGCTTTCAAGCTGGAATAAATTGGGCTGCTTTAGGTAATCCAAGTAGTGGCAAAAGTGTTTTAGCTGGACAGACTGGCGGTGGTTCGGTTTTTGATAATGGCTTTTCGGAAAGTGCAGGAAATAGTGGTAACTTAACTCCTGGAGGAGTTTTACCAAATAGTTTGGATTCTCTTGCTTTCGGTGGAGTATTTAGTCTTGCATTGGACTTGAATGATTTTCAGGGTTTTGTCGAAATGCTCGAAGGTCAGGGCGATGTACAAGTGTTATCTAGTCCACGTATCTCAACTATAAACAATCAAAAAGCGGTCATCAAAGTTGGATCAGATGAGTTTTTTGTAACAGACATTTCCAGCGACAGCACTACTGGCACTACCACTACAACAACTTCAGATATCACCTTAACACCATTCTTTTCTGGCATTGCCCTAGATGTGACGCCGCAAATTGATGTTAGTGGTGGGATCACCCTCCATATTCACCCATCAGTAAGTGAAGTCGTTGATCAAACTAAGCGAATAAGTGATCAGGATATCCCGCTTGCCTATAGCACAATAAGGGAATCTGATAGTGTGGTTTATGCTAGAAATGGGCAACTGGTAGTAATTGGTGGTTTAATGAAGGAAACCACGGATGAAAAAGAGTCAGGCGTCCCTATTTTGAGTGATATCCCTGGCTTGGGAGCACTGTTTCGCCACACTAAGTCAACCTCAAGCAAAAGTGAGCTTGTTATTTTGTTACAACCTCAAGTTATTGAGAGTAACGCAGATTGGAAAACTAGCATTGATGCTTCGAGGCAGCGGATTGATAACTTGGCGCCAGAGTTACAGCAGCAATGGCGTAAATTTTGATAACCATTTCGGAGGTTTTTCTGCATCTTGTTTTTGTAAGGTTAAGATTAATTAAATATGTTGGCAGTTTTTACTGCTAGGTTGACACCATATGTATGAACAGTTCTTTGGCCTACGGGAAAGACCTTTTTCCCTAACCCCAGATACCGAATATTTTTATCGTTTCAGTGGGCATCAGGAGGCACTTAATGTGCTACTGGTAGCTTTGCGTAATGGTGAAGGGTTTGTTCGAGTAACCGGTGAGGTAGGTACAGGAAAGACCCTTTTGTGTCGGCAATTGTTGAAAATCCTCCAGCACGACTGTGCAATTGCCTATTTGCCTAATCCTCTTTTAACCCCACTTGAATTATATCAGGCAATTAGTCACGATTTATGCCTGGATTTTCCTGCCGATGCATCGTTACAACAATTACAACAGGGGATTTTTGCTGAATTGGTTCGTTTACATGAAGCACAGCGCCCATTGGTAGTGTTGATCGATGAAGCTCAAGCCATGCCACATAAAAGCCTTGAATCGTTACGTTTGCTTAGCAATTTAGAAACGGAAAAAGAAAAGTTATTGCATATTTTCTTCTTTGCTCAGCCTGAGTTTGAGCAGCGACTGGCAGAAGGTAAATTACGACAGTTGCGGCAAAGGATAACATTTGCCTACACTTTAGAACCATTACAACTACAGGAACTTTCGGCTTATCTTCAATATCGTTTGCAGGTCGCTGGTTTTCACGGTGCAAACCCATTTACTGCTGCGGCGATGAAATTATTACATCGATCAAGCAATGGGGTGCCACGGTTAATTAATATTTTGAGCCACAAAGCGTTTTTGCTTGCTTATGGTAAGGGGGAGAGAAATATCGGGCACAGAATCATAAAGGCTGCAATTAAAGATACTGCTGGGGTAAATGTCTCTCGGCGAAGTTTTTTTCCACGTTACGTTTTGGAGTTAGGGTTGGTTACTATGGTAGCGATGGTGACGCTACTCATTTTTGGGGCACTGAAATGAGTTTGATTAATGAGATGTTGCGCGATTTAGAAAAACAGCGGAAACAAAATGAAGCTGAGGTTACCAGTAGTGAAGCACCAGTTGTTGTAGCTAAGGCAAGACCAGTAAAGACATTGTTGTTAGTTATTGCAGGAGTTGCTATTGCTACGGCTATATGGTTTGGAATTCAGTCAGCACCAGAAGGTAAGTTGGAGAAAGTTGTTAACAAGGAAATTGAAACTAGTGTGACAAACGCTCTCGCTATTATTCCTAGTGTGGTACCTAAAAGTGTTGCTATTACTGGGAAAACTAGTTTGCTTGCTCTGAAAGCTGTAGAAACTGACAATCATGCCACTATCCGGCTGTCTTTTGATAAATTCCCAGAATATCAATTGTTGCCAAATGGTTCTGCTAGCGCACAATTGGTGATTAGTTTTAGTGATACTTTGCTAGGTAGCGATTTTTCGATCCCTGAACTTAGTGGGGCTATCTTGCAACGGATTAGTCTGTTGCCACAAAAAGATATATTGCAGCTTCTGGTTGACATGGATAGTGACGCCAAGGTGGAAAGTTTTAAATTGGTAGACCTTGCTGCTAGTGGTTATCAACTATTAATTGATATAGATATTCCGGTAACGACTGTGCCTGAACTATTAATTGTAGATCCATTTGTAGCAGTAATTCCTGAAAACTCTCCGAAAAGAGAAACTGCACCAGTTGTGGTGGCAGAACTAAGTAAAAACACCAATAGGCCTAACCCATATAAGCAATTATTAAAACAGGGTGTTTTCGCCCTTGAAAATGGAAAAAATGAAATAGCAAAGGGGCATTTTAGTAGTGCATTACAGTTAGAACCATTGTTGTTGGATGCACGTCTACATCTAGCTAACTTGTTGTTGCGGCAACAACATGTCGATCAAGGCAAAGAGGTTTTGCGCCAAGGGCTAGTACTGCAGCCGGCAAACCCGCTTTTGCGTAAAACTTTAGCGCGATTACTTTTGCAGCAACAGCAGTTTTTAGCAGCTATTGACATTTTGCAAACTAAGCCAGTCCCGGCGATTAATGTAGATTTAGAGTATCATGCTCTGTTGGCAGCGTTACAGCAGGAATCTGGTCAATTCGGTGCAGCCAGTAGAACATATGACCTTTTATTAAAGGTGAAGCCTGATGCCGCAATTTGGTGGTTTGGGATGGCTTTAACGCTTGATCAAAGTGGTAAATATGTAGAAGCTGGCAAAGCATACAGAACAGCGATGGCGTTGCCTAACTTGGAAGACCGTTTGCGTAACTATAGTGCTCAACGGCTACAGCAATTATAAATCAATAAATAAATGGATGGTGATTGATGGCGACGGATAATTCAAAACCGAAAGCGTTAAGGCAAAAAATTCGGATAGGTGACCTTCTCGTTAAAAATGGGATTATTACCGACGAGCAATTGATGGGAGCGTTGGCTACCCAAAAAAAGACCGGAAATAAGCTTGGTAATACCCTTATCGAACTTGGGTTGGTCACGTCACAGCAATTCCATGAATTTCTAGCCAATCAGATGAACCTGCAGTTCATCGACCTAAAGCACTATAATTATAAGCCCGAGGTTGTACGATTGTTACCAGAAACTGCTGCACGGCGGTTTCGTGCTGTGGTGTTGAATCAAGAAGAAAATCGATTGCTTGTCGGCGTTGCTGACCCAACCGATATTTATGCATATGATGAGTTGACTAAGATTCTTAAGCAGCCAGTTACCTTAGCTGTTGTTTATGAGTCTGAACTGCTTAAAGCGATAGATACTGTTTATCGACGAACACAAGAAATTGTAAATATTGCCGAAGAGTTAGGTGAGGAGCTGTCGCATGGCGATGCTAACCTTGAGCAACTATTAATAGAAACCGACGTTGAAGATGCTCCAGTGGTTCGGTTGCTTAAATCATTATTTGAAGATGCAGTTCAGGTTGGTGCTTCCGATATTCATATTGAGCCAGATGAAAAAGTTTGGCGCATCAGGCAACGGATTGATGGTGTGCTGCATGAACAGGTAATGAAGGAAAAGAGGATAGCGCAAGCACTTGTTTCACGTTTGAAATTAGTGTGTGGACTCGATATCTCGGAGCGTCGATTGCCACAGGATGGTCGCTTTAATGTACGAGTAAAAGGTCGCAGTGTCGATATTCGCCTCTCCACTATGCCGCTACAACATGGCGAGTCAGTGGTAATGCGTCTCCTTGACCAGTCGAGTGGAATTTTACAGCTTGAGCATGTCGGTATGCCGCCATCTTTGTTGCGGCGATTTCGGCAGCAACTACACCAGCCTCACGGGTTGGTACTTGTTACTGGTCCAACTGGTAGCGGTAAAACTACTACACTTTACGGTGCTTTAAATGAGCTTAATAGTGAAGAGAAAAAGGTAATAACTGTTGAGGACCCAGTTGAGTACCGTTTGCCCCGTATTAATCAGGTTCAGGTATATCCAAAAATCGGTCTCGATTTTGCCCGAGTTTTACGAGCTGGATTGCGCCAAGATCCCGACATTGTTATGGTTGGTGAGATGCGTGATAAAGAGACAAGTGACATCGCCCTGCGGGCTGCGATGACTGGTCACTTGGTTTTATCTACTCTACACACTAATGATGCAATAAGTACCGCTTTGCGCTTAATTGAAATGGGAGCCAAAGGTTACGTTGTTGCGAGTTCTTTGCGCGCAGTAATGGCACAGCGACTGGTCCGTAAAATATGTGAAAGTTGTGTTGTGACCGACCCTCTTGAACCGGCAACCAAGTCTTGGCTAGAGGGTTATAGTGGGCGTGTAGATTACGAGGTAGGGCAGGTTGAATTTAAAAAGGGGCGTGGTTGTCCCGGTTGTAATAACACCGGCTATAGTGGTCGAGTCGGTATATTTGAATTGTTAGAGATAAACTTTGAGTTGGCAGATGCCCTTCGCCGTAATGATAGTGCAGAATTTGCTAAAATTGCTAATGGTTTGCCACAGTTTGTGACGTTGGCAGATAGCGCTTTAGTTTTGGCAACTAATGGCATTACCAGTATGGATGAAGTTTTACGCATCGCCGGTGAAGTTGGAACCTAGTAGCGGTGCAGTGCTTGCCCCTGCAACTTACTGAAAAATACTATAATCATAGTGCTACATTAGAAATAGGTAAATGCAATGCCATTATTTAAATATAAAGCAAGAGATGTTGATGGCACGCTGTTAGAAGGCGAGACCGAGGCGATTTCTGCCGATGCTCTAGCGACCCAGTTTGCTAACCGCAATGCGACACCAATAAAAATTAGTCAGATAGAAAAAAAAGAGCAGTTAGATATTGGTAAATATTTCCGTAGCAAGCGGAAAAGTAAAGTTAAATTAGATGATTTAATTTTGTTTTGTCGGCAGATGTATACCCTTAGCTCTTCTGGAGTAGCATTGATTAGAGCAATTAAAGGCTTGGTGGAAACTTCAAGAAATCAAACCTTGGGTGATGCTCTGAGGACAGTAGTTGAAGACTTAGAGTCTGGCATGGATCTCTCTGGAGCCTTTAGCCGAAATCGTGACGTATTTCCCCCACTACTTTGTCGTATGGTACAGGTCGGTGAAGTGACCGGCAAGCTAGATGAAGTATTTATGCAACTCGCAATCTATTTTGAGCGCGAAAAAGAGACCATAAGTAGGGTTAAGGCAGCGTTACGCTATCCAACCTTTGTCGTTATTGCAATATCAATTGCCATAACGATTATCAGCTTGTTTGTAATTCCTGCATTTGAAAAAGTATTTGCTGGGCTTGGTGCTGAACTGCCTTTAGCCACAAGAATTTTAATGGGACTTTCCAGTTTTATGCAAAATTTTTGGTATGTCCTCTTGGGGCTATTAATCCTCAGTGTCATTTTGGTAAAACGAGCATTAAAGACGGAACGTGGGCTTTATGTTTGGGATCGCTACAAATTAAAAATTCCGTTAGTTGGAGATATCCTCTTACGTGCAACTTTGGCACGGTTTTCTCGTGGCTTTAATATGAGTTACACTGCCGGAATCCCCCTGTCTCAGGCGTTAGGCTTTACTTCACGAGCCGTGAGTAATAGCTATATTGGTGGAAAAATAGAACAGATTCGCAATGGTATAGAGCGTGGCGACACTCTTACCCGTAGTGCTACGCAAACTGGAATGTTCACTCCGCTGGTCCTGCAGATGTTGGCGGTAGGGGAGGAGTCTGGCTCTGTCGATACGATGCTAAATGACGTCGCCGATTTCTATGAGCGCGAAGTTGAGTACGATCTAAAAAATCTTTCTAGTGCGATTGAGCCTATTCTAATTATAGTTATTGGGGTGATGGTTTTGATTTTGGCGATGGGAGTATTCTTGCCGATGTGGAATTTGGGCAGTACTATGCGTTAAATTAGTGACATATAATTTAATGGTTGAAATGATAGATTTAAAATTAGCATACACAAATAATATGCTTGAATATGTGCGAAATATAACAGGTGATATTGATTACAATCATCTAAAGTCATTAATTAAAACAAATGAACCTACTGTAGAAACGCATGAATAC
>JADGED010000289.1 GCA_016744555.1 Desulfuromonadaceae bacterium | reverse complement strand
AGCTACAAGCTCGCGCTAGCGAGGGTGCAATTGGATTCGCTTAAACTAGATATTTTCTTAACTGATTAAAACAATAATTCCTGCAGCAGAAAAATTATTTGTTGCAGGAATTATATTAATATAGATAACGCTTGCTTATCGTTTTTTCTTCTTCGACTTATTAGTTAGCTCTACCGGTTTCTCAATATAATAACCTTCCCGTGAAAGCAAGTGATCTAGGTTAGCTAAACCGTAAATTACAACTGCAGTAACAGTTGCTGCATGCTCTTGGTATTCTGCAATACTCTTGTTAAACATATCACGTTCGGTGTGCCAAATTTCTCCGTAACTAAAATTATAACCCTTAGGATCAGTAATTTTAAAACCGATTGTTGGAACCCCTTCTACGGCAAAAGGTCCACTGTCGGTTCCCCATGGTTTCAAAGGTTTTTCGCGCGGTAAACGTTCGCTAATTACAAAAGGAAAATCAGAGTTGATATCATTTATAGGAGCACATATTTTCTCAAAATCATCACGCATAGCCGCACTCACACTAATCCCCACCGGAACCGTTGGACCGCCATCTCTATTAATCATGTTGGATAAATTTGGCAACTTTTCTTTATTATTCTTAATCCACGCTTTCGAACCTAGAAGACCAAATTCCTCACCAGCAAAAAGAACTACAATTATCGATCGTTTTGGTTTCCCTCCTGCTTTCATAATTAAACGAGCAGCTTCCATACTTGCCGAAACGCCAGATCCATTATCAACACCACCACTTGCAACATCAAAAGCATCTAAATGGCCTCCCATCATAACATATTCATCAGGGAATTCTGTACCAGGAATAAGACCTACTACATTATGGTACTTAACCGGTCCCATTTTAAAATAGTTGCGAATATCAAATTCAAGCTGAAAATATCGTCGCTCTTCAGCCATTCGTTTTATTATTTTATACTGATGTTCGTCAAGCTTAATATCTGGTACTGTTGGTAAAGTTTCAAAAGTCATGTCGTTAATATTCTTTCTATCGTACAAAACACGAATAGGTGTTTTAGAGGATTGAATAATACCTAAAATCCCTGCATCACGCATCTCGCTATAAAAAAGAGCTGGCTCATCTACCAGTGGCAAGAGTTCTTTCGGGGCTTTCTCGGCATGACGATTTGTCCAGTTTTCTCTTCTTATCTTATCATTTTCCTTTCTAATTTTTGCATTTTCAATTTTAATTGAATCGCGTCTTTTTTGAGAATTATCTGTATAATCAATTGGCCAGCCTTTATTTTCACCTGATATCAACACCCAAGCTCCTTTTAATCGCCCTTTCATTCGATCAAATTCAACTTGTGTTTTTGGTTCAATCAAGACATGTCCTCGTTGAACTCCCTTCGTTCCAGAAGTGTATGATGGTGTTGCAAAATGTAAGTGCATTCCCTTCTCAGACAATAAGCGTCCAAACCAAGGACCACGATTAAAACCAACAGCTAGTTCTCCTGCCTCTTCAAGTTCAACCTGCATTCCCCATTCTTTGAATTTACTTACAGCCCAATTTGCACTATTCTCATAAGCATCAGATCCTACAAGTCTACCGCCGAATCGATTACATAAAATATCCAGATGATCCATGGTTTGATTATCTGTTTGTCCAATTTTAATTATTCTTTCAACAGTTAGGTCAGTTTGCGCACTCAAACTTGTTGCTATAAAGCTACTAATAAGCACGAGTGACATTAATTTTAATTTCATAGTCGGATTTATTATAGTTGTTTTAAGGTGGCACTAATTTACTTAATCCTTTTGCATTGGCATAATCTATTGCATTACAATATTTGTAATGATACAACTCATTTGCATCTAATTAAGAAGAAAAATAAATGCAATAATTATTTATAAAATTAAGATTGTTATGTTTTATCAATTATCATAGATACTAAGAACAACAAGTAAACTTATATCAACAGATTTTACAGCATAAACATCATCTACCATAGAAAAGTCATTCTAAATTGGTAAATTGGGGATTCTTCCTAAAATTCTCTTTTATGATCCAGAATATAAAAATCGTAGTTACCGACTTAGATGGAACAATACTCCCTTCGCAGGGAAGCATCAGTAAAACGAATTACGACACGCTACTCCAATTAAAAGATCAGGGAATTACAAGGGTGATTGCAACTGGAAGAACACTTTATTCTGCAATGGCGGTTTTGCCTGAAGATTTCCCTATCGATTACTTGATTTTCTCTTCGGG
>JADGED010000288.1 GCA_016744555.1 Desulfuromonadaceae bacterium | reverse complement strand
TTTTTAGTTGAACGTGATTGTGATTTTCACCAATCTACCGGAGCAGACCGTATTATAATTGGTGTAGTTGGGGATACTAGTAATGTAGCACCTAAAGACCTAATGCAGATTCCAGGGGTGTTGGATATTTATAAAATCCCCAATGAAGAATAGAACTGTTTTACTGTACAAATTAAAAAAGGGCGGAAATTAATTCCGCCCCTACAAAGATAATTTTGACCTTAGGGTAGATTAAACATCTCCCCTTTTGTCTAACCTACCAAATCAGACTTAGTAAACACTGTACGCAACTCCTGTCCAGCACCTTCAATCGCCTCACGTGCACCTTCTTGACGGTCTACGAGTGTAACTATCCCAACAACTTCAAGACCCTCTTCTTCTGCCCGCTCAACCGCTTTCATTGAAGAACCACCGGTCGTAGTAACATCTTCAACAATAACGACTCTAGAACCTGGTGGTAAATTCTTTCTACCTTCTAGCCATTGTCCAGTACCGTGACCTTTAGGCTCTTTACGAATAATAAAAGCATGAACATTGTCACCAGCAAGTTGAGCTGCAATTGATGTTGCTGTCGCAATGGGGTCTGCACCTAAGGTTAATCCGCCAACACCATCAATTTTACCATCAAACTTTTTAACTTCATCCCAAAATGCTTGTCCAACTAGCAATCCACCACGAGAATGCAATGTGGTCTGCTTACCATCAAAGTAGAAATTACTTTTGCGTCCAGAAGCTAGGGTAACTTCACGCTCTTCATAAGACAATTCACAAATAATCGTTTTAAGTTCTGCTTTTACAGACATTACACTTCTCCTTGAAATAACATTAATAATTAGAAAGCAAGTAGCTGTTTTATATCAAAAAAGTCCCAATTGATTACTATCTGTCAAGCGCGGAAACTTGACCGGATACTCACCACTGAAACAAGCATCACAAAAATTAACTTTTTTATCACCTGATTGCTTCAATGCGGCGTGTAAACCTTCTAAATCTAAATAGCAAAGGGAATCAGCAGTAACATAGCGGGTAATTTCTTCAATAGTATGTGAAGCCGAAATGAGTTCTTTACGTGATGGGGTATCTATCCCATAAAAACATGGAAAGCTTGTTGGTGGACTAGAGATCCGCAAATGAACCTCTTTAGCTCCAGCATTACGAATCATTTTTACAATTTTACGTGACGTAGTACCACGAACAATTGAATCATCGACAACAATTACTCGCTTCCCTTTTAAAATTTCTTTAACCGGATTAAGTTTTAATTTTACGCCAAAGTGTCGAATAGCCTGCTGTGGTTCAATAAAAGTCCGCCCCACATAATGGTTACGAATTAAACCCAGTTCAAACGGCAACCCGGCCTCTTCAGCATAACCCATAGCTGCAGGCATACCTGAGTCTGGAACTGCTATAACTAAATCTGCATCTACAGGATATCTACGCGCTAATTCACGTCCAAATTCTTTTCTAACCGGATAAACAGTACGATTAAAAATTCGGCTATCGGGACGGGCAAAATAGATATACTCGAAGATACATGGAGTATGTGCCACTTTCTCCTTGAATGGGAAATATGATTTCATCCCTTTATTATCGACGACAATCATCTCACCCGGCTCAATCTCACGCAGATACTCACCTTCAATCAGATCAAAAGCACAAGATTCCGATGAAACAACAAAGGCGCCATCAACTTTGCCTAAGCTTAAAGGACGAAAGCCGCTTGGATCACGTACCGCAATCATTCTGGTTTCGGTCAAAAAAGCTAGGCTATAAGCACCTTTTACTTGTTGCAACGATTCACATACCCGCTCAACTAAGGAATCAGATTGAGCCCTAGCAATTAAATGGATAATGGTTTCTGTATCGGCAGTAGTGGAAAAAATAGAACCACTTTTTTCTAATGCATTGCGTACTTCTGGCGCATTCACAAGATTACCATTATGAGCAACGGCAATACTTCCCCGCGAGTAATCGACCATTATAGGCTGACAATTTTTTATATCATTACCACCAGCAGTAGAATAACGAACATGACCAATTGCCGAGCGCCCTGGCAATTTATCAAATACATCATCACGCTTAAAAACATCGGCAACTAATCCCATTCCCAAATGGGAATTAAGACGAGAACCATCCGAAGCAACAATACCGCAACTTTCTTGACCTCGATGTTGCAGGGCATAAAGACCCAAGTAGGTCAGGTTTGCAGCTTCTGGGTGTCCGTAAATACCAAAGACAC
>JADGED010000287.1 GCA_016744555.1 Desulfuromonadaceae bacterium | reverse complement strand
TTGCAAAAGTAACTGCTATATCTTGGTATGAATAATATTTCGGACTTTATATATTATAAATCGTAACACCTCGTCAGGGGATTGGTTTAGTGACCAATCCCCTGACGCTTTTATAACCCCGAAAAATAACTATTTCCCCCTCATTTGTTGGTATTATATTTATGGACTATTTTCTTGAACTTTTCTTTGGTGGCTTAACCCGTGGGAGCATTTATGCTTTGATTGCTCTTGGTTATACAATGGTTTATGGCATCATTCAGTTGATAAATTTTGCCCACGGTGAAGTATATATGATCGGTGCATTTGTGGCATTGATAGTTGCGGGTGTATGTACTATTTATGGCTTGAGTGGCGTCTCTATTCTAATCCTTGCTGGTATAATTGCGGTCATATATGCATGTGCTTATGGCTATACTCTAGAAAAAGTCGCTTATCGTCCACTGCGGGGTGCTCCTCGGTTATCTCCATTGATCAGTGCAATTGGTATGTCGATTTTTTTACAAAATTATGTATTACTTGCACAAACTCCAAATTTTTTACCATTCCCACGTTTGATCCCAGATTTTGCTTTCATGGAACCAGTTGCACATATAATAGGTTCACCAGAGTTAGTTATCTTGGTAACTACGTTTGTATCTATGGTTCTACTGACATTGCTGATTAAAAAAACCAGAGTAGGGAAAGCAATGCGTGCTACGCAACAAGATATGAACATGGCTAGGCTAGTTGGGGTTAATGTTGATAGAATTATTTCACTAACCTTTATTATTGGTTCAGCATTAGCTGCTATTGGTGGTGTTTTGGTAGCTTCTTATATCGGGCAGGTTAATTTTTATATTGGTTTTCTCGCGGGAGTAAAGGCGTTTACTGCTGCAGTGCTTGGCGGCATTGGTTCGATTCCAGGGGCAGTAATAGGTGGTTTAGTTCTTGGATGGGCAGAAAGCTTTGCCGCTGGCTATATTTCTAGTGACTATGAAGATGTCTTTACTTTTGGTTTGCTTATTATCATCTTGATTCTGCGACCAGCTGGAATTCTTGGTAAAGTTACCAAGCAGAAGGTTTAGCAATGACAAATATTATGCAAGAATTTAAACAATCAATTATCGTTGCTATTTGGTTTGTCTTTTTGACCTTTCCTCTGATGGTGGTACGAGTCAATACCATGGAGAATGTGGTCGAATGGCGCTGGATGAATATGGTTTGGGTAGCGATTGGAAGTTTTTTTCTTTCTTACCTTTGGCGTTATATGTTGGCGCGTAAACTAGTAAGGAAAAAGGTTGAAGATGAAGGTGGGGATACGCGTAGTAAGTTACAAATATTGCTCGAAGATGAATCTTTTCGTTTCAAGGCGATGGGGATTTTATTAATTGTTGCACTTGTCTATCCGCACGTATTTGATACTTACCAGACCACTATTATGATTTCGGCACTTATTTATGTAGTGCTTGGTTTGGGGTTAAATATCAATGTTGGCCTAGCGGGTATGCTGGACCTCGGTTATGTAGCTTTTTTTGGTATAGGTGCCTATACCTTTGCGATTCTCAATCACCATTTTGGTGTCAATTTCTGGCTAATGTTGCCAGTAGGGGGATTGGTTGGGTGTTTTTTCGGGATAATCCTAGGTTTTCCAATACTGCGTTTGCGGGGTGATTATCTTGCTATCGTAACCCTTGGTTTTGGTATGATTTTTAAGGTCGTAATGGAGAATTGGACGGCACTTTCAATGGGGCCTAGTGGAATTGCCCAGATTGATCCACCCGGGTTTTTTGGTATGGATATGACTTTGGCCAATCAAACAACCTATATTTACTACATTATGATTGCTATGGTTGTATTTACAATTATAGTAACAAATCGTTTAAAAAACAGTCGTACTGGACGCGCTTGGATCGCTTTGCGTGAAGATGAAATAGCGTGTGTTGCAATGGGTATAGATATGGCTCGCACCAAACTTTCAGCGTATGCTCTTGGCGCTTTTTGGGCTGGAATGGTTGGGGTATTGTTTGCGTCAAAGACGAGCTTTATTAATCCAGCTAGCTTTTCATTTATGGAATCGGCAATCATCCTTTCAATTGTTGTCTTAGGTGGTATGGGATCAATTCTCGGTGTAATTCTTGGGGCGTTTATATTGATTTTATTACCGGAATATATGCGGGCTTTTTCTGAGTATCGAATGTTAGCATTTGGTGCAGCAATGGTCCTTATGATGATATTTAGGCCACAAGGGATTATTAGCGGCTTGCGACAGAAGTATGAATATAAAGGCTTGAAGGGTCAACGTAACGA
>JADGED010000286.1 GCA_016744555.1 Desulfuromonadaceae bacterium | reverse complement strand
GTTTTTTATGGCGGGGAATTGGCCAATTTTTGTCGCTGCTATTGTAGGTTTGGTGATTGTTGTGTGGAGGCGTCCCAGTGGGGTATTGCTGTTGCCACTGCTGCTTTTGGGGCTGGCTAGCACCCATCTGGGAATTCGCTTTACCATGTATGGTGGGGCGATTCTGGGAATCGGTTTGGCTTGTGGCTCAGCGTTGTTGTTACAGCGGGTAAAGGCGCCACGCTTGATCTCCGTAATTGTTCAGCTTGCCATCCTTGTAGCCGTTAGTTGGCCGATAGTCAAAACGGTTGAAGCTCTGGAACCAGCACCTGTTGTGGATGCTCCACTGGTAAGTGCTTTGCTGGATCTTAAGCAGCAAGCGGCAGCAGATGCGCAGGTGTGGGTGCGCTGGGACATTGGTTATGCGGTGCAGTATTACGCCGAGCGGATAACCTTGGTCGATGGCTACCGGAATTCTGCTGAGGAGATTTTCCCGGTTACCTTTGTCAACGCCGCACCTTCACCCTTAAGCGCCTATCAGATGATTGTCCGGAATGCGCAGTTGCAGAAACTCTCGACACCGTTGCCGATAAAAGGGGTTAGGCGGCCTATTTCCTCAAACCCTTTTCCCGACTTGATCAACCAACTCTCGTCAGATGATTTCAACGCCTACCTATTTGATCTTAAGCGGCCGAAGGTGGCTTGGGCGCACGAGCTACCAGAGCAATATTTATTACTTGATTGGGACGGTCTACATAAAGCCCATACCGTTCTTAACTACGGTCGTTGGGATTTTGTGCAGGGTAAATCTGCCTCAGGAGTTTTTTTTGAAATACCGAAAAAGGCAAAGCTTAATCGACAGGCAGGAGTTCTAACTCTGGGGAGTAAACCTTACCCATTGCGCTCTCTCAATCAGGTCAGTGATCAGCAATTTAAGCGTTTGCTTTGGCCAAAGAATGCTGGTTGGCATGCGATTGACCGGGCTGGTGAAGGGGTAACGATGTTGCTGGACGAAGCGGCTTATCAGTCGATGATGGTGCAGATGCTACTTGCTGACCCGCAAGCATTTGCCCCTTATTTTGAACTTGTTGTCGACCACTTTCCTGATGTTCGCATTTATCGTGTCAATCCTATTCTCGTCGATTTGCCTACAGGAACAAGTCTCTTTTCAGGAGCTAACTATGGGCAGTAGTGATGGAATTAGGTTAGTTTTGAGTGGAGGAGAAACTGGTGGCCACCTCTATCCGGCATTGGCTATTGCCGATGCTCTGCTTGAAGCTCTGCCGGGCTCAGATGCCATATATATTGGTTCAACCGGCAGGGTCGACATGGGTAAGACTATTGGCACTAAGTATGTCTCTCACTCCCTTGATATTAGTGGTTATGGCCGTGGGGCGTTGTTGGCGAATATCACATTGCCGTGGAAAGTTTTTAAAAGTACCGTTCAGGCGTCTCTTCTTTTACGCAAGTATCGACCGCATGTGGTGATGGGGGTCGGCGCTTTTCCTAGTATTCCGGTGCTGTTGGCGGCGCGACTGCATAACATCCCTAGCTTGATTTTGGAACCGAATGCCCTGCCGGGTTTGGCTAACAAGCTATTAGCACGTATGGTTCAACGTATTTGCGTCTCCTGTTCAGGCATGAAGAATTTTTTCCCCGCTGGGAAAATTGTATTTACCGGTACTCCGGTACGGCAGGCTTTGTTGCAATACACTGTAACTTGTCAGCAGGCACGCGTTGAGTTTGGTATTCCGCAGGCTGCCAAAACCTTGCTGGTTACAGGTGGGAGTGCCGGCTCAAAGACGATTAACCGTTTTGTCCTTGATAACCTAAGTCAGCTTGCTAGTAATATTGATTATTTGTTGTGGCAGACCGGAGAAAATGAACACTCGCGCATTCGTGAATATCTTGATGAACGCATCCCCGCAAATTGCACCATAGTTCCTTATTTTAACGATATGGCTAAAGCTTATGCTGCTGCGGATTTGGTGATTTCTTCAGCTGGTGCTGCCAGCCTTGCCGAACTGGCACTCTTGGGTAAGCCGGTTTTGATTATCCCTGACCCAGATGTAACCGAAAGGCACCAGCACAAAAACACGCAAAGCCTTTTCAAAGCAGGCGTTTTAGTGCAGTCCGATCCGCAAACTCTTTCTGCCCAAACGGTTGAAGAGATTATTGCTTTGTTGAGTAACTGTGAAAACCTTAAAAAGTTGGGAGAAAACATCCGGCAGTTGGCTCGACCGCAGGCTTCCCAGTTGATTGTTGACCAGATTTTGCAGCTTGCAGAGCGGGGCACAGAATTAAGCAATGGTGGTGGG
>JADGED010000285.1 GCA_016744555.1 Desulfuromonadaceae bacterium | reverse complement strand
GAGCTCTTCACTGCTCGGCGATAGTTTTGATATCCATGGTGGTGGTCGGGATTTAATTTTTCCCCATCATGAGAACGAAATTGCGCAGAGTGAAGGTGCCAGCGGTAAACCATTTGTGAAATATTGGCTTCACAACGGTTTTGTCAATGTGGACCAAGAAAAAATGAGTAAATCACTAGGCAACTTTTTTACCATTCGTGACATATTGAAAACTTATGATGCTGAAGTGGTCCGCTTTTTTATCCTCTCTGCCCATTATCGATCACCAATTGATTTTTCTGATCAAAACCTTGCAGAGGCGCAAAGTGGTCTAAAGCGTTTCTATGAAGCTCTCGAGGTTGCTACCGAAGCGACTGCAGGAATTGATCTAGAAACCAATGAGAGTACTGCTGGTGACGAGTTAGAAGAAAAGTTTCGCGCCGCAATGGACGACGATTTTAATACCGCACTTGCTATTGCCCACCTGTTTGACGGAGTGCGGACAATAAATCGTCTTGTCGCTACGAAAAAGTTTCGCAAAAAAGCCGATTTAGTTGGTCAGGTAGTCGATTTACATCAAACTATCATCCGTCTAGGTGAAGTTATTGGTCTTTACCGCTCGGCTCCAGCGCAGTGGCTAGAAAAAGTTAAATTGGTAGGTTTGTCCAAACTCGATATTACCGAAGCTGAGATTGACAGTTTGATCGAACAACGCTTGCAGGCACGTAGCGATAAAGACTTTGCCCGTAGTGATGAAATTCGCGATGAGCTTGCGGCCAAAGGAATTGAGCTGCTCGATAGCCGTGCAGGAACTACCTGGCAATTAGTTTAAATACCAGCTTTAGCTAGTTAGTTATGGCACTAATACATTTTCCCGTGAATTTGCGTAGAAATGATAATTGACAAAAGACGCACTACGGTGTAGAAGACGTATGCAGATTTTACTTATGAAGTATAATAGTTTAGATAATGGAGATGATTGATGAAGAATCTAGCGTTTGTAGTTCTGGCTGTCGTGTTTTCCTTTGTTCCAGTTTTTCTAGCCCAACAAAATGGCGTGAAAGCCCCTATCGTCAAGGTAGAAGTGCTTGAAGAAGGTGTTTACAAGTATGAAGGCGACACCAAGGGTAATGTTTATTTTGATCACAATATGCACGTCGAAGCACTAGACGAAGATTGTGCAAGCTGTCACGAAGGTGAGCCGGCTAAAATTGAAATCAGCGACATGTCAAACGGTCACGGTACTTGTGGTGAGTGTCACGATCAAGTAGATGATATGGATTCTTGTAATTCTTGCCACAGCAAGTAATAGATTAAGTCCATACCTAGGTTAAATTAATAAGGCGGTCAACAAGATATGTTGGCCGCCTTATTTCGTTTATCTTTTCTAAAAACAGCACATCAATTAATCTCGCCATGAAGCTTCCTGTCCTAATGTACAAATGTTAAATATCAACCTTGTAGCACGAATCGGGTGGTACTCTTTGCCCTGCTCCACTATGCTGGTTAAATGTAGGTAACTACTTAGTACAATGTGTGGAGACAAAGAAATGGATAATCATGATTATAGGCGTATAGAGCAAGCAATAATATACTTGCAAGAACACGTTGAAGATCAACCTTCTCTTCTAGATGTTGCCAGTCATATTGGTTTAAGCCCTTCTCACTTGCAACGGTTGTTCAAATCGTGGGCTGGAGTTAGCCCCAAGCGCTTTATCCAATACCTGACAATAGAAAATGCTAAAAACTTACTGTTAAATTCAACTTCTGTTCTCGATACGGCATTAGATGTTGGTCTTAGTGGCCCAGGACGTTTACACGACTTGTTTGTTAGTGTTGAGGCGATGACACCGGGTGAGTTTAAGGCTCAAGGTAAGGATTTATCCATTAGTTATGGCTTTCACCTCACCCCGTTTGGAGAATGCCTGCTGGCTGTTACACCACGAGGAATCTGCACTCTTGCCTTTGTTGAGACAGAATCGCGAGAAGTGGTATTGGATGAATTTTTAACATCGTGGCAACACTCGACTTTTATTGAGGATCAAATTATCGGTAAAGAAATTGTCGCACAAATATTTGGGCAAAATTGTGCTGCACAGCAAAGGCCACTTAAAATCATGCTACAGGGGACAAATTTCCAGCTAAAAGTATGGGAAGCATTATTGAAGATCCCTGTTGGAACCGCTGTATCTTATGGGGGGCTAGCAAAGACTATTGGTCATCTCAAAGCCCATCGTGCCGTCGGTACCGCTGTTGGGAATAATCCAATCGCTTATTTAATCCCTTGTCACCGCGTCCTCAGGGCAAATGGCAATATTGG
>JADGED010000284.1 GCA_016744555.1 Desulfuromonadaceae bacterium | reverse complement strand
GTTTAGCAACTTATAATTTTAGCGACAGCTCTTTTTATTTCTTTCGCGTGAGTCTCTACTGTTTCTTGATATTCACTATCTAGAGATAGCTATCAGCTTCGTTGAAGCTCTCTAGGCTTGATATCGGCCGTAAGTAGAATGGCGGTTCGTTAAGCTGATAAAGTTCGTTCGTCGCCTAACGAAGCACAAATCGCTTCTAATGGCGAACGGGGCATAGGCAACAGCAAAATCAATTTTGCTGGATTCTCCATCCCGTGGGACGCAGCCGGAATGAAATGGGTGGGTTGAGATAAGAAGGGGAAATGTTTGAGGCATAGCCGAGTTTTTGCCCTTCCTCAACCCAGCTATTTTATGGAGGGACCTTGCCGTAGGCAAGCAAGGAGGTCGGGCACCTTTTTCTGCTTACTATTTTGTGGTGTACAAAAGAGTATGGCGACATGCGGGTGCGCAACCCTGCGACCTTGATGTTGATTTGATTTATGGTTCAAATTTACAACCTCAAGATCAATAATCCAATGGCGACCGCACTCCCATTCCTGGTTTATTGAGAACATGGGTATAAATCATCGTCGTTGAAACATCTGCATGCCCAAGAAGTTCCTGTACCGTGCGAATATCGTAACCAGCCTCTAATACATGGGTAGCAAATGAATGACGCAACGCATGACTATTAACCCGCTTAACAATTCCAGCTTTTTCAGCACATGATTTAATTTTTTTCTGTAATCCATTTTCATGAAGATGGTGACGACGCTTTTTACCACTACGCGGATCAACCGATATCCGTGAGCTAGGGAATACATACTGCCAGCGCCACTCCTGATCTGCCTGAGGGTATTTTCTTTGCAACGCCTCGGGTAAATAAACCTGACCAAGGCCATGAGATATATCTTCAGCGTGAACATTTTGCACTTGCTGCAAGTGCTTTTTCAGCTCCTCTGAAATTTTTTCCGGCAACGGTACCACTCGATCCTTTTGCCCCTTACCGTTACGGACAATAACCTGACCGTAATCAAAATCGATATCCTGTACCCGCAGCCGAACCGCCTCCATCAACCGCATTCCAGTGCCATACATCAATTGCGCCATCAACCCAAAGGTTCCATCCATCTCAGCCAACAACCGCTGAACTTCTTCCCGCGACAGCACCACCGGCAACCGGTGCGGACGCTTCGCCCGAGCAAAAGGACCAAGATCGCCTAATGTCTGTTCCAAAACTTTATCGTAAAGAAAAACCAAAGCATTTAATGCCTGATTCTGTGTGCTACTCGCAACCTTGCGGTTTAACGCTAAATATTCAAGAAAAGTAAAAACTTCACTGCTACCCATTTGACGAGGATCTGCAAAATCAAAATAAGCAGCAAAACGACAAACCCAAGTAGTATAGCTTTGCTCAGTGCGATAGGCATAATGTCCCATACGCAAGCTATCTACCATTTTTTTAACCAATTCAGGATGCTTTTCCCGCATTTCAACCACAACATCGCGCTTAGCAATCGACGTAATAGGTTTGCTGAGTACGGAATCCACCTCTTCACGTCCAATAGTCACGTGGTTTGGCTCTAGATCTTTAGCCGCAGCCTTCCAATGATCCCAATCAATATCATTTGCCCATGAAGTCTTAACTAGATCGCAAAATAAAATCTGTATAGCATGGACAGCCTGTCTAAATTGCCAATCTTTTAGGCTGTTTTTTCTGCCTAGCACGGAAAACCATCCCTCCACATCTTTCCGCTCATGATCCTGCAATCGCTTGCCAGAATAAGCCGCAATATACTCCTCGGCACGAGTAACGTACCAACGATCAAACGGAGGCTTAACCCTGTTTTTATGGACTATATCGATAAAGTAATCCCAGAATCTTTCAATTTTATCTATTTTTACCATTATTTTACCTTGTGGCATTATTAACTTGGTTGTATTATGACCGAAGTGCAAAGCGGAGGGGGCTCTTCAGTAGCACAAAAACAAAAAATCCCCCACCATACGTGCGTTACTTACTTTTCAACTAGTCTAGTTGGGCTTTAACTGTAAAATCCCAAAAGCAGTATCAGCTTCACAAGAATAATATACTAGACAGAATCCGTCAATATTGGGATAGGCAGAAACAGGAAAATAGTTTTCTGCCTAATACACTGTTAGGATTCTAGAAAATAACAATGGCAATAAGAAAAAAAAGAAAAGAACAACAAGAGAAAGAAAGAAAGAAAGAAAGAAAGAAAGAAAGAAACCAAAAGAAAAAGAAAGCGATAAGAGTTCTCTACGCAAAACAATGTTTTACGCTCTCTTGCTCTTATCAAT
>JADGED010000283.1 GCA_016744555.1 Desulfuromonadaceae bacterium | reverse complement strand
TCATTTTACAGTGTTACTCTGAAACAGAAGCGCATATTATCAATATAAGAGTTACTAACACCTTAATTTGCTGTAGTTGAGTAACGCTAGTGACATCTTCATAGAAATTATTACAATTTGTTTATATGTCTCGTTTTCACTTTTTAGGATCTCCCATGCTCACCCAACGCCGTAGCGGTATTTTGCTCCACCCAACATCATTGTCTGGCTTGCAAGCCGTTGGCTCTCTCGGTCAAGAGGCATATGATTTTATCGATTTTCTCGTTGCCGCACAACAATCTGTCTGGCAGATATTGCCTTTGGGGCCTACCGGCTTTGGCAATTGCCCCTACAGTTGCTTTTCAGCATTTGCTGGCAATCCACTACTTATCAATTTGGAGCTATTAGTTGAAGTTGGTGACTTAAACAATTTTGATCTACCAAAAACAACCTCCCCAGACAGTTCTGCCGATTTTGGTAAAGCAACAGCGACAATCCTCCCAGCTCTATTTGCAGCGTGCGAAAACTTTAAACTAAACCACACCTCGCCTAGGCAGCATAACTTTAACACTTTCTGCGATAATCAATCCCACTGGTTAGATGATTACTCCCTTTATGAAGCGATCCGTGAATCTTTGGACTACTCCCCTTGGCAGCAATGGCCAGAGGATATTAGATTGCGTCGAAAGGAAGCTCTGCAACGTTGGCAGAACAAGTTACAGGATGAAACTTATCAACATAAATACAAACAATTTGTTTTTTTTGAACAATGGTTAAGGCTAAAAAGTTACGGCAATAAAAAAGGGGTCGAAATTTTTGGAGATTTACCAATTTTTGTAGCGGCTGACTCTGCTGATGTTTGGGCCAACCAAGAGCTATTTTACCTTGATGATAATAATCAAGCGACAATAGTCGCCGGAGTTCCACCAGACTATTTTAGCCCAACGGGCCAACGATGGGGAAATCCGTTATATCGTTGGGAACAAATGGCTGCTGACAATTTTTCTTGGTGGTTAGATCGGTTTCGCTGGAACTTTGAGCTATTCGATTTACTCCGCGTTGATCACTTTCGCGGTTTTTCTGCATGCTGGGCTATTCCTGCAACGGAACCAACGGCAGTAAATGGTTATTGGATGGAAGCTCAGGGAGAAAAATTGTTCAACCTACTAAAGCACGAGCTAGGGTCATTGCCTATAATTGCTGAGGATTTGGGAATTATAACTTCTGACGTAGAGCAATTACGCGATAAATTTGCCTTTCCCGGCATGAAGATCCTCCATTTTGCCTTTGATTCTGGTAGTGACAATCCATACCTGCCTCACAACCATATCCTCAACTCAGTCATTTACACTGGTACCCATGACAACGATACTAGCTTAGGCTGGTGGGATGCTCTTTCAACTGAGGAACAACAACGGGTCTCAGATTATCTGCAAATCAAATGTGACGACATGCCGTGGGATCTAATTGCGGTTGCTATGGCAAGTGCTGCAAATCTTGCTATTTTTCCCATGCAGGACATTTTATCTCTCCCAACCGCAAGTCGGATGAATATCCCCGGCACAGCGGAGGGTAATTGGCAATGGCAGATGCAAACTAATGCACTGTCAGCACAGTTATTTGAGCGGCTTAAAGAGCTATCACAACTGAACAACCGCAATCTGTGCATTCCCGCATAATGTGCTTTCAAGAGCATATCTCGCTTGTTTCCATTTTCTCCATTATGTTAGCTTCTCCCTTCATACATAACCATTTTCGTTAATTAAGTTTACCAATAAGGCTGTTACCCCAGCCCCTAAGATTCTGGAGGAAAACATGAGACAAATCACTATCCTAGCAACTATTGCCCTGATGACCTTATCGCTTGTAGCTTGCAATGAAGAAAAAGCTCCGCAATCGGCCACAAACGCAGCTCCCGCAGTAACTGAGGAAGCAGCAGCACCTGCAGCCGAACCTGCGCCTGCCACAAGTAGCAACGCCGGAACTGTACTTGAGACAATGAACGCTAGTGGCTACACCTATGTATATGTAGATACTGGCGAGAGTAAAATTTGGGCTGCTGCTCCAGAATTTGCAGTTACTGTGGGTGATGAAGTTATGGTTCCCGAAGGGATGGCAATGCATAACTATCATAGCCAGACTTTAAACCGCGACTTTGAAGTGGTCTATTTCGTTGAAGCCGTTTTAAATACCAGCAACCCAGCGATAGGACGAACTTCAGGAATGGGTGGTATGTCAGGAATGACAGCAGCGGCAACCGCAAACGAAATGCCTGCTGGGCACCCAGCCATCGACAGCAACACTGTACCAGCAGGAATTGACCTTACCAATATTGCCAAAGCCGAAAAC
>JADGED010000282.1 GCA_016744555.1 Desulfuromonadaceae bacterium | reverse complement strand
GTCACCATCAACTTATGATTATACGTGGAGTTATTGAGTTTTTCATCAATAGCGGGGCATTGCCCCGCTATTGATGGTTGCCGTCCATGTATTCCAAATAAAATTACCATGTAAATTGAGTATTTACCTATGAATAACAAACAACAAAAAGGTTTTACCTTGGTTGAACTTGTGGTTGTTGTTGTGATTCTTGGCATCCTTTCTGCCTTCGCTATCCCCAAATTTTTTGACCTCCAAGGTTACGAAGAACGTGCCTTTAAAGATGAATTAGTAACCGCATTACGTTATGCCCAAAAACGGGCAGTGGCAAGTGGTTGTGATCTTCGAGTTGAAATTCAGACAGATGGTTTTATCGTTTATCGTCATACCAGTGTCGCAACTTGTGGCACTCTTCCAAATACAAACACAAAACAAGAAATTCCAACCGGTGGCGATTTTGAGAACCCTGATTCCCCTACAACATTAACTGCTGCTGTAATTGCATTTGATGCTCTGGGACGGGCTCGCGATGGTAGTTATGCTGTAACCAATTTTACCAATATAGCTGGCTTAGGAATTGATATCGCCGGAGAAACCGGATGTGTTACCCGATGAACTGCTTAAAAGCAATAGGGCAGCGCGGCGTTACTTTGATCGAAATGATCGTCGCCATGGTGATTATCAGTATTGCCCTTGCTGGAGTGCTGTTGGTAATGAACTTTACCACTATGCATAGTGCCGACCCCATGATTCAACTGCAGGCACAGGTTATCGCTGAAGCTTACATGGAAGAGATAACATTACAATATTACGAAAATCCAACCGGTGGCTATGGTGGCGCAGACAGGCGTTTCTTCGATGATGTTGATGACTATAATGGCCTGAGCGACACTGGGGCTGTAGATCAAAATGGTAATGCTATCATTGGTCTAGAATCTTATAATGTAACCGTTGCAGTTGCTGTACCGGCAGCAATTGGTCCGGTTGGTAATGCAGAGTTGGCTAAACATATTACCGTGCGAGTTCAACATTCCACGCTAGTCGATTTACAGTTAGTCGGTTATCGGACAGATTATGAATAAATCAAATAGTCAGAATCAAGGGTTCACGCTAGTAGAATTAGTGGTGACCATGGTTATTATCGGTATTCTTGCTGCTATGGGTGGGATGTTTATCAGTCGCCCGATTGAAGGATATATCGATCTAGAACGACGCACTGCATTAGTTGATCAGGCTGAATCTGCATTACGGCGGATGCAGCGTGATATTCGCTCTGCGCTGCCAAACAGTGTACGGATAAGTGGTGACGGGAAACGTTTGGAGTTGTTGCATGCCGTTGATGGTGGTCGGTACCGGCGTCATTTGGCTACGGGTGGAGTAGGCGATACTCTTGATTTTACTGCTACTGATACGAGTTTCGATGTTTTGGGTGGCTTGCGTCATTTCGCCGAGGTAACCCTCGGTTCTGACATAGTTGTGATCTATAATTTGGCTGCCAGTGGTACGGTTGCCAATGCCTATTTTGGTGATAATTCTACCACTATTTTAGCTGGTTCCACTGCAAACAATGTAGTGATTAATAATCAATTTCCGTATGCATCGCCCTACCAGCGCTTTTTTGTTGTTGATGAAGCTGTTACTTACATGATTAGCGCTGACAGTCTCACTAGGCATGCAGGCTATGGCTACAACAATACTCAGCATAATCCTGCTGACCCTGCAAATGGTGACTTAGTTTCTAGTTTTGTCCATTTGGCAGATAGCAGTTTTTCCTACAGTGCCGGTACTGCTGGACGCAGTGGTTTGGTAACTATTCAGCTTGCCTTAGAGAGTGAAGGCGAGCGGATCACCTTGTTGCATCAGGTGCATGTTGATAATGCCCCATAGTAGGGATTCTGTCTGGATGGTGCTAGTGTTAATTGGGGACGTTGCATGCAACGTCTCTACGCTATTGAAATATAAACCCCTTAGAGACGTTACGTGTAACGTCTCATCGACTTGTATTTCCCTTTAAAATAGGGTCAATTCTGGATTATTATGCAGAAATTTAACAATCATAACGGCTTTACCATTGTCCAAGCCATTTTTATCATTGTAGTCTTGGGGATGCTTGGCACTTTTATGGTGACGTTAAGTGGAGTACAGCAAAATATTGCAAGCCAGGCATTGTTGCAGACACGTGCGTATCAAGCAGCACGTAGTGGCTTAGAGTGGGGAGCAAAATCTGTAACCGACAGTTCCTTATGTTTTGCCCCAGCTGTATTTAATTTGGATGGGTATAGTTTGTCAGTTAGCTGTTCAAATTTGGGTAGTTATGATGAAGCCGGAACCTCTTATAATGTTTATAATTTAAA
>JADGED010000281.1 GCA_016744555.1 Desulfuromonadaceae bacterium | reverse complement strand
GGAATCAACTTAACCGTAAAACGAGCAATGGAGTGGGCTTGCCAAAACCATGAAGAAATGTTGCAAGAAGACTGTCATTACAAATAGCTTGCGGTGGCGTATTAGTTTTCATACCAACACTAACTAGTTTAGATGAATATAGCGTAATAGTCCCCCTGCAGAGCTTTCACCAAAAGGTGATAACTATCGGATATTAGACAATGTACATAAACTTCAAATTACAGGTTTAAGTAGTATCTTTCAACACGCAAGAAACCGCCAATAATCGGTCCCACCTAAAAAATGTCTTTATTCGCCGACGACGATTCATGACGTGATACCATGCTGTGGCAGTTATCCGTAGTGGTCGTAACATAAAGTGAGTCTATCACTCATTGAACATACGTAAACAGCAGACTTAACCCCATTTACTTTTAAACTACTACAAGAAAACGCTGTATTGAAAATATTGAGCAATACGGTGCAGAACTCTAAACTGCAATACTCGCATTAAGCTTGCCGTGAAATGGCGAATGGTACGAAAATGAGAATTTTACACCTGTTAAGTCAAATTCCAGAAACTACTGGAAGTGGAATCTACCTGCAATCAACTTTGCAATACATGGCAAAAAAGGGTTTTCAAAACTACCTTATTGCTGGAATCCCCGCTGGTTTTACTAAGCATAAAAAATTTCTTGAGCAAACGTGTAATGATTACAGTGCCGTTCATTTTGGAAAAGAACTCCCCTTTGCGGTAGTTGGTATGAGTGACGTCATGCCCTATCAAAGTACCTGCTTTTGTGACCTTTCCCCAGCAGAACTATCTCTTTACGAAGAGTGTTTTAAGCAGAAATTAACCGAAGCGATCGAACGCTGGCGACCAGACTTGATTCATTCTCACCACCTTTGGATTTTAACGTCACTAACTCGGCAATTATTTCCCGACATACCCTTAATAACCAGTTGTCATGGCTCGGATTTACGCCAATTTCAAAACTGTGCTCACTTGCAGTCAACAGTTATCAAAGGTTGTAAGGATATTGATGCCGTCTGCGCTTTGAACTTAGGTCAAAAAGAATCAATCCAGAATTTATATGGTATTGAACCACATAAAATCCATGTCACAAGTGCTGGCTACAACAGTGAACGCTTTTACTTGCCCAACCAACCAAGCCCAAAAAAACCGGTACAAATACTTTATGCAGGCAAACTAAGTAACGCTAAAGGAGTACCTTGGTTACTTAAAGCCTTAATAAACATACCGAACAAGAGCTTCATTTTTCATCTAGTTGGAGATAGTCATGGGGCGGAAAAAGAAGAAATTTTAGCCTTAGCGAACAAGCTTAATGGCAACATCAAAATTCATGGAAAGATCGAGCATGGGCAATTAGCCAACTTGATGCGTCAAACTGACTTATTCGTATTACCGTCATTCTATGAAGGGCTACCGCTAGTTTTACTAGAAGCACTAGCCTGTGGTTCTCGAATCATTGCAACGGCGCTACCAGGGGTAGTAGATCTTTTTTCAGGGATAAATTCAAGCTGGATTGACCTTATCGAGCAACCCAAAATGGTGTCAATCGACGTTCCAGAAGCTACTGAAAGTGAAAAATTTACTGCTGCGCTTACGCAGGCAATTATCGACCAGTGTGAACAAATTTCGCTACAAAATAATGATATTATCCATCCCAATGAAATTAAAACCTTACTTAAAAATTATACCTGGGAAGCGGTATTCCTAAAACTTGAGCACCTGTACCAGCAGCTAAGCAGTAAATGAGACCGCAATTGCGGCAATATCATCGTGTTTTTTAAATCGTGGATAACGATAACAATCAGGATCCGTTTCTTCCAAAGCACGAATTTGTTCTTTAACCTGGCGTAAACCACCTTGAATAAAATTATCGGTTACCCACCTAAAGTTAGGTTGAGATTCTGGATCTTCCCCTGGCGGGTATAAACCATCGGTAAATACTAGCAGATGCGTTACACCGTTGAGAGCAGTTGCGCCACACTGTAAAAAGTCTATAGCAGCAGATTCGCCATTTAGCACCCCATAGCTTTGATTCATTTGCTGACGAATATTTTCAACCTGAGGCCTGAGGCTCCGGTGTGGATCTGGATCACCTTGTAAATGTAATTTTTTCAATAATTGTAGAGTTACTTTATCGTGATTATGGTAAGGGGTAAGTAGTTGAAAATCACCGTCTGCATAAATAGCTAAAACCTGACTATCGCCACTCTGAATCCAATTTATACAATCGCCCTGCACTTGAAAAGCCGCAAGACTAGTACTCCAGCACTGCAACTTATCCCCAAAGTCGACTCCCATCTCAACCATTGTGCTATGTAGTGC
>JADGED010000280.1 GCA_016744555.1 Desulfuromonadaceae bacterium | reverse complement strand
GGGTATGGGTTGACCGTTACGGTGCTCCGTGAATTATTTGATGCCGGTGTTGATGTAGTGACGTCCGGAAATCATATCTGGGATAAAAAAGAAATTATGCCAGTTCTGGACCGTGAGCCACGCTTGTTGCGGCCGGCAAACTATCCACCTGGGTTACCAGGGTCTGGTAGTGGTGTTTTTGAAACTGCTGCTGGCATCAAGGTCGGGGTTTTAAATCTAGAGGGACGGGTTTTTATGAAGAACCTCGATTGCCCGTTCCGTGCCGCTGAAATGCTGGTTGCTGAATTGCGTGAAGAGACACCGATCATTTTTGTCGATTTTCACGCCGAGGCCACTAGTGAAAAGCAGGCAATGGGCTATTTCCTCTCTGGCAAGGTTTCTGGAGTTGTTGGTACTCACACTCATGTTCAGACTGCAGATGAAAGAATTCTCGATGGTCATACTGGCTATCTTACCGATGCGGGGATGACTGGAAGCCACGACGCTATTATTGGAAACCAGAAAGAGCCCGCATTGGACAGATTTTTACTGCAGTTGCCGGTACGCCTAGAGGTTGCTAAAAAGAACCCACTTCTTTGCGGAGTGTTGCTAACAATTAACGAAAAAACTGGTTGCTGTGAGGCAATAGAGCGCATCCGGGTCGGTCAGTAAGCTTTAATTCTATTAAGTAGAGAAGTAATGAAATGAATTTTATTGAAGAGTTGACTTGGCGTGAAATGATTCATGACATCATGCCGGGAACAGAAGAGCAGCTTAAGAAAGAGATGACCTCGGCATACGTTGGTATCGATCCTACTGCTGATTCTTTGCATATTGGTCATTTGGTCAGTGTGATGATGCTCAAGCATTTTCAGCTTGCTGGTCATAAACCAATTGCCCTTGTCGGTGGGGCAACCGGGATGATTGGTGATCCTTCTGGGAAATCGGCAGAACGTAATCTGCTTGACGAGGTTACTCTCCAGCATAACGAAGCATGTCTGCGTAAGCAGTTGGA
Source organism: Desulfuromonadaceae bacterium (assembly GCA_016744555.1). Classification (GTDB taxonomy): domain Bacteria; phylum Desulfobacterota; class Desulfuromonadia; order Desulfuromonadales; family Geopsychrobacteraceae; genus Desulfuromusa. Next base: position 1,356 of record JADGED010000280.1, on the reverse strand, counting down.
GAAATTTCTTGATTTTGAGTCGGATAACGCTAATGCCGCTGAGTTGGTCAATAATTATGACTGGATGAAAGAGTTCAGCTTCCTTGAGTTTATCCGTGATATTGGCAAGCATATTACCGTCAATTATATGATGGCCAAGGACAGCGTTAAGAAACGTTTGGGCGAAGAGTCCAAGATGGGACTCTCCTTCACTGAGTTTTCCTACCAGTTGGTGCAAGGGACCGATTTTTTACATCTGTATCGTGAAAAAAATTGCAAGTTGCAAATGGGTGGTTCTGATCAGTGGGGGAATATTACAACTGGGACAGAGCTTATTCGCCGTAAAGAGAGAGGTGAGGCCTTTGCTCTGACCTGTCCACTCATTACTAAGGCTGATGGTGGTAAGTTTGGTAAGACTGAGAGCGGGAATGTTTGGCTCGATTCACGGTTGACCACACCCTATAAATTCTACCAGTTCTGGCTCAATGTATCTGATGCCGATGCTGAGAAATATATTAAGATATTCACCCTCTTGAATAGAGATGAAGTGTCGGCTCTAATCGAAGAGCAGGCTGCAGCGCCGCACCTTCGGCCATTACAGAAACGTCTGGCAAAAGAAGTTACCTGTATGGTGCATAGCGAAGATGAATACCGTAAGGCAGTTGATGCCTCGCAGATTCTTTTCGGTAAAGCTACAACTGAAAGTTTGGCAAAGTTAGATAAGGAAACTTTTCTTTCGGTGTTTGAGGGAGTTCCAACCTATGAGATTGATCGTGCTAAGCTCGATTCTGGTGTACCGGTAGTTGATTTGCTCGCTGTTGAGACTGCTGCATTTCCATCAAAAGGTGAATTGCGCCGTACAATGAAGGGTAACGGACTTAGTCTGAATAAGATGAAGTTGACCGATCAAGAATATGTAGTTACTGGGACAGATCTGATTAACGAATCATATATATTGGTACAGAAGGGAAAGAAGACTTACTACATTATCGAAGCTGTGTAGTTTGGCTTGATATGTATAGTGTCTGCGACAGAATTGGAAAACGTATTTTTGTCCACATGGTTGATGGTTGTTTTTCCGAATAAAGCATGTGATATCAATAGTTTGTGTTTTTTTAGTAGGCGTATGGAAAAAAAGTTTAAAAAAGAGTTGACGTGTCGAGTTTGATTGGATATAACTACGCTCCGTTGCTCGAGACGGTGTTGAAAACACAGCATCGAACAACACAGAAAAAGCGAAAAAAAGTAAAAAAGAGGTTGACAGAAAAAGTTAGTTTCGATAATGTCTCCTCTTGTCGCTTCGCACCAGCGAGGCGGTAAATCTGGTCTTTGAAAACTAAATAGCAAATGTTTGACAGAACTTGTAAGGGTTCAAGT
>JADGED010000027.1 GCA_016744555.1 Desulfuromonadaceae bacterium | reverse complement strand
CAACCAAGGCGATGATACTTTTGCCTTACATCAAAGTTGTATTCCCATAACATTCCAGACAAAATTAGCATTGCCCCAGAGCTTGCTTTAGCAATCAAATCTTCTGCAACATCTAATAAAATATCACCGTAAATATTAGCTAGAATTAAATTGAAATTGTTTTCTTGCAAATTATTCAAGGTGCCACATTGATGATTAATTAAATGATCAACATTGTTGCGCTGACAATTACGTCTACCACTCTCTATTGCACCAGCTTCAATATCTACACACCACGCTTGCCCTGGATGTAAAAGTAGGGTGGCAATGGTTAAAATTGCAGTCCCACTACCTAAATCGAGAATTTTTAAGTTATCAATTGGAGTCAGAGTCTCTAGCAGTTCTAGGCAACTCTTGGTGGTTTCGTGTTCTCCTGACCCAAAGGCACCACGATCCATAATGATTGGAATTCGACCTTCAGCAATTGAAGTATGTTCAGGTGGGGTTATGGTAAACCGTTTTCCAATATCAAACGGTTGATAATCTGTTCGCATTAACTTTACCTAGATTGGAATGGGTTATAGGAGTCCAGTAGATTTAAATAGTAATAATAGGATGGTGTAGCTAAATGCTGATGCCAAAGTTGCAAGCATTACAATTGATCCAGCTAATTCAGCATCTCCATCCATTTGTTGCGCCATTATATAGGTTGCTGTCGCAGTTGGTGTCCCCGCAATTAAAATGCCGATCCCTAGATCCATACCCGTTACCTGTAGGGGAACCAGAAATGCAATGGCAAGTAATGGCAATACTGCAAGCTTTATTGTGCTGGCAATGCCGGCGAGCTTTAAGTCACCTTTTATACGGGCAAACGAGAATCCTCCACCGATTGCAAGCAATGCAAGCGGCAAGGTTAATCCGGTAGTTATTTTTAGTGAATGGTCAATTATTGTGGGGATTGGTAGCTGAAAGTAGCTCCAGATAATCCCTAAGAAAGAAGCGATTATTAGTGGGTTCAGCAGCGTCGGCACAAGCAGTGAGGATATTTTATTAGTTTTATCGTTGTGATGCGGCAATAGCAGGGCAAGGATAGCGAACAGGTTTAACACTGGGACTATAAATCCCATCAATATGCCGGCTTTAGTTAATCCCTCGTCACCATAAGCGTTAAGGCAAATTGCTAAGCCAATATAGGCTAGGTTGCCACGGAATGATCCTTGGCAAAAACTGCCACGGATTGCTGCAGGGTATTGGCGCTTGCCAGTGTATATCCAGGAAATTGCAAAACCAGCGGCAATGACTAATGCAGAACCTAATACAAGTGAAGGGTTAAATGACCTTGAAAAGTCGGCATTGCCAATTTTATAAAAGAGTAGTAGTGGGAGGAATATCACATATACTAGGCGATTTGTTTGTTGTAAAAAAGTATCATCTAAAAGCTTAAGGTGCTTTATTAGCGTGCCCAGTGCAATTACTAGAAAAATAGGTAGGACAATGGTAATTGTTTCAGTAAGTGCGTGCATAGTTCCTCCATAGAACGAGGTTAAGATAGCCCAGATAAAATCAGTTGTCTATCTTGTTGGTCGGGCAAAGATATTGTAGAATGTAAAAAAGTTGGGGTGGATAAACGTGAGATAGCTCGGAGTTTCTGTTTTGCGTGGCAAGCAACAAATAAATAAGGTGGTGTTGTTAACGGCATTGCCCGCATGATATGAGTTGACTTATGTTTGCTGTTTTTTAGGTTTTGATCTGCACCCGTGGGGGAGCTACTTATTGCTGGGGGTCTGCTGTCTAAGAGAATATTATTGGGTGGTGATCAAGTATTGCAGGAAGACAATGTAAGTGTTGCTTTTATGTTAGAAGGTAGGTGCACTATAGAATATCGTTTAAGGCAACAGCTTTTAATGTTTACTGTAGTTCGAGGTAATGTTGGTTATCGTTTAAAACTTCCATGAAAATGGAGTTAAGCAAAAGAGGATAAAATATGGAAAATTTACGTACATCGTTAGTGGTTTTATTGCTACTTTTTTTTGTTATGCTTGCCGGTTGTGATAATACTGAGGCTGGGTCAAAGGTTCCAAATGGTAGTTTGCCTGGGCAAGTAGCCGCCGATTTCACTTTAACTGACATGTCTGGCAAGCAGGTTAGTTTGTCGCAGTTTAAGGGCAAGGTAGTTCTTCTAAACTTTTGGGGAACTTTTTGTCCGCCGTGCCGTGAAGAGATGCCATCAATGGAGCGTCTCTACAACAATTTTCGCGATAAAGGTTTCGTGATTTTAGCGGTAAATATTGAAGTTGATGGCCGTCAGAAAGTCAGCAAGTTTTTGCAGCAGAATCCATATACGTTTCCGATTTTGTTAGATGATAAAAATGTTGCTGCACAGCAGTATGGTGTTTTCCGTTTTCCCGAAAGTTTTTTGATTGATCGTAATGGTAATGTAGTTGAAAAAATTATTGGTGGACGTGATTGGCTGTCGGGTCCAACATTTGAAAAGATTAAATTTTTACTTGAAGGTTAAAGAACCTTTGGTTTTGTTGAAAATTTTCTAAAATTTACTTCAGGCTCAGTCGTTATCTTTAACTATTGGTATTATGGCTAACGACAGAGCCTGACTCACCATCTGATTTTCCATTCCGCTATTTATAAATTTACCTTTTTTCTTGATCTTCGCTCCCGTTTGCATTACTTTCTGAATATCATTTTCATTTTTAACTAGGGAGCTGGTGTGAGAGAAGAAATTGCAATTTTTAACGAGTGTGCTAAGCGCAAAGGTTTGAAAAGTACAAGCCAGCGGGCACTTATCTTGAAAACGTTTTTGGGCTCGACTTCCCACTATTCCACCGAAGAATTATATCTAAAGATACGTAAAAACAATCCTAAGATAGGCTATGCCACAGTCCATCGTGCATTAAAATTATTTGCTGAATGCGGTATTGCAACCGAACTCGATTTCGGCGATGGGCAGACGCGATTTGAGCCATTAAGGGGAGATCAGCATCACGATCATCTAGTGTGTACATCTTGTGGTTCTATTATCGAATTTACAGAACCTAAGATAGAAGAGTTGCAAGAACTGGTTGCTGCTAAGTATGGATTTAAAATTAATCGTCATCGGCATGAATTGTATGGGATATGTGCAAATTGTACAGCCATAGCTAGCAACTAACGTTACTTGAAGTCTTACTGAAAAATTATCGTTCAACGCATTAATAATTTAGAAAGCTTACGTTTTATGTCCGAGCCGGAAAAATCTTCCCCCAAAGTTGTCTTGGTTGGAAATCCAAATGTCGGTAAAAGTGTTGTTTTTAATGCTCTTACCGGTGCTTATACTACTGTGTCAAATTATCCAGGTACCTCAGTCGAAGTTTCGCGTGGTCACTGCTCTATTGCTGATCAGCGCTACGAAATTCTTGATACTCCCGGTATGTATTCGATGATGCCAATCACCGAAGAAGAGGCTGTCGCCCGTAGAATTCTCCTTAATGAAGATCCTCACGCAGTTATTCATGTTGTTGATGCACGTAATATTGACAGAATGCTACCTATGACCTTGCAGTTGATTGAGGCGGGGTTACCAGTGATTCTCGTGGTAAATATCTTGGATGAAGCTAAGCGCCTGGGAATGCAGCTTGAATTGGAGTTGTTACAACAACATCTTGGAATTCCGGTTATTGGCGCCATAATGCGGCGAAAAATTGGTCTTGATCAAATTCGTCAAGCAATAGTCGATTACGCTATGGTGCCATATACGCCATTTATTTATGCCGTTGATTTAGAGAATGATATCGATAAGCTTATTCGCCTGCTACAAGGGGATTATCGCTTAAGTCGCCGAGCTATATCTATTTTGCTAATGCAGAAGGATGACGACATTATTCAATTAGTGGCAGAGTGTGAAACTGCTGAAAATTATACACAGATACTCGAAGTAGTACGAGAAATCTCTTTTCGGCGGCGTGCAGATCTAAATTTGCAAATCAGTTTAGAGCGGCGCAAAGTATGTAAGCAAATGTTGACTGGAGTAGTGACGCAAACTATCGAAGACTCCGAGCCGTTTGCTGAAAAGCTTTCGCGTTGGATGATGAACCCAGTGACCGGAACACCTATTTTACTTTTTGTGGTTTATTTTGGTCTGTTTAAGTTTGTTGGAGGATTTGGTGCCGGAACAATGGTCGACTTTTTTGAAGGCCATTTGTTTGAAAATTATATAAGTCCACCTATTGTTGGTTTTGCCGAACAGCATATAACTGCGAACTGGTTATTTGAGCTGCTTGTTGGTGAGTATGGCGTTTGGACCCTTGGAATACGTTATGCCGTGGCACTAGTATTGCCAATTGTCGGTACTTTTTTTCTAATTTTCTCTGTGTTGGAAGATACCGGTTATTTTCCCCGCCTGGCGCTATTGGTAGATCGATTGTTTAAACGTATTGGCCTTTCTGGTCGAGCCGTTATCCCCATGGTGTTGGGTTTTGGTTGTGATACCATGGCGACACTTGTTACTCGTACCCTTGAAACAAAGCGCGAGCGGGTTATCGCGACGATGTTATTAGCATTGGCGATTCCATGTAGTGCCCAGTTGGGAGTGATCCTTGGTTTATTGTCGGTCGAACCACGGGCGTTAATGGTTTGGACTGTGTTTTTGTTATTGATTTTTTTGTTGATTGGTTTTCTTGCTGGGCGCGTTTTGCCCGGGGCTAGTCCCGTGTTTTATATGGAAATCCCCCCCTTACGATGTCCGCAATTGCGTAATGTCGCCGTTAAAACTTTGACCCGAATGCAAAGTTATTTTGTCGAAATTTTACCCCTATTTTTGTTTGCCTCGGTGGTCCTTTGGGCGGGGAAGATGACAGGCACATTGGAAAATGTGATTAACATTTTCGCTCCAGTGGTTAAGCTTATCGGTTTGCCGGTTGAAGTTACTACCGCATTTGTATTTGGGTTTTTTCGCCGTGATTTTGGTGCTGCAGGATTGTATGACCTCCAGACCTCTGGGTTGCTAAACCTTACCCAATTAACGGTAGCAGCTGTTACTTTAACCCTATTTGTGCCGTGTGTTGCGCAGTTTTTAGTTATGATAAAAGAGCGAGGAATCAAAACCGCACTATTTATTTTTGTGTTTGTAACTGTCATGGCATTTTCTTCCGGTTGGTTTTTAAACAAGGTGCTTATTGTAACAGGACTGCTGGCATGAATTGTGGATTTTGTGGTCGTGAGATTGATATTACAGCCACTCCTGGACCAGTAGAAGGGGAAAAATCTTGTGGTGGTTGCTTGGGTGGGTGTCGCAAAATTCATTGTCCCCATTGTGGTTACGCTAATCCAGCACCGGGTAAGCTGCTGAGCCGCTTCTTGTCGAAAAAAAATAAGGGTTAGCGCTCATTTGTAATAGTTTTTGGATTTAATTATAAAAGGATAAAACTAATGGATAGACTCTCGGAACTAGCGGAAGAAATTCTCGAATCACTGTGGGTAATGACGGTAGAAGGCGATAATGTTGGTTGCTTACTGACATCTTTAAAAGTTACTCCTGATTCTGCCGAATTACAGGAGCTAGTTCAGTTGGCATATGTCGAAGTACGTGGAGACCGCGTGTACTTGCGCAAAGAGGGACGGATGGAAGCGCAAATGACAGTACGTAGACATCGCCTAGCTGAACGTTTGACCATGGACATTCTTGGGATGGCTGGCGACGAAGGGAATGATCAAGCTTGTGCATTTGAACATTTACTCCGTCAGGGGGTAGATACAAAGCTTTGTACTTTGCTTAATCATCCGACCACTTGTCCACATGGAAACCCAATCCCACCGGGTGAGTGCTGTATTTCTGCACAACAGAAGGGCGAGCCCGGAATAGTAGCCTTAACCGAGCTGAAGTCAGGCGAATCAGGTGAGATTGCCTATTTAGCAGCCAGTGATGATAAAAAAATGCAAAAATTGATGAGTATGGGAGTTTTGCCAGGGAGCCAATTGGTATTAGTGCAAAAGTTTCCTAGCTATATCTTTAAAGTTGGCCATTCTCAATTTGCTGTAGATGATACCTTGGCACGAGAGATCCATATTCGGCGACCGCTTTAATCTCTCTAGAGCATTGTTGCGCTTTTCTTATTGTTTGACACTAATGTTGCCGTTGTGATCTACTGAGGAGATAGTCTTCTGGAAGCGGTCGTTTAACGTTTCTTAAATATAGCAAAATAGAATTAAGTGTCTCTCCTATGGATAAGCTAAAGCAGGTTTTATTTGAGTTGGCGCAGACCAAGCAAGACTTGCAGAAATGCAGGGATGAAAACCTATCTCTTCGCCAATCATTGGAAGATGAAGTTGAAATCAGGACTAGAGAACTGGAAATATCGGAAAAACTCTGGTCAGACGCTTTTGATGCAGTAGACTCCCCTGTTTTTCTCCACAATAAAAAAGGTCGAATACTCAGAGCTAATCGGACTTACCTTGAGCTAGCAGGTTCGGGTAATGGTGAGGTGTTTGGTAAGTTTTACTGGGATGTGTTTCCGAAGCAGGCAGGAGCAATTCCAGGTTGTTTAGATGCTACCCATTCTTGCGGTGAAGAAAACCACCATATAGAGCAGGATATCAGTGTCGGTGAAAGAATCTACCGGTCACAATCATTCGCAATATATGACGAGAAAAAAAACTTCCTCTACTCCATTCACTATATGGTAGACGCTACAGAAAAGCGTCAGGCGCAGCAGGCGCTCCAACGCTACGAACAAATTGTATCTACGTCAAAAGATTTAATTGCATTTTACGATAAAGACCATAATTACCTTGCCGTAAACGAGACTTATGCTGAATATTTTGGTGTTAAAGTAGAGGATATTATTAATCGTAATGTTGTGGATGTCATTGGGATTGAGCACTACGAATGTCATATTCAGAAACATTTAGATCGCTGTTTAACTGGGGTAAGTCATAGCTTTCAAGTTTGGGTAGATTTTGATAGCAAAGGTAAACGGTTGCTTAGTGTTTCCTTGACTCCATACATTGATGCAACTAAGCAAGCGGTTGGTTTGGTTTCAAGGTGCAGCGATATTACCGAAAAACACGAAAAAGACAAACAGTTACAGTTGTCGGCAAAAGTTTTTGAAAATACCCTCGAAGGTATAATTGTCACTGACAAAGAGGGGATAATACTCACTGTAAATAGAGCATTTAGCGACATAACTGGGTATTCAAAAGCCGAAGTCCTGGGCGAGAATCCACGGTTACTGAAGTCTGATCGACATGATGAAGCTTTTTACCGTGAAATGTGGCAACAGTTGGAGGATACTGGCCAGTGGCGTGGGGAAATTTGGAACCGAAATAAAACCGGAGAAATTTATCCAGAATTATTAACTATTAGTTCCATTGAAGATAATAGCGGTAAAATAACTAGCTTTGTCGCTGTATTTTCTGATATCTCGGCAATTAAACAAGTTGCCGAACAGTTAGAGCATCAAGCCCATCATCATCCCCTAACCGGATTGCCAAATCGATTACTCCTTAATGCCCGTCTTGAACATTCAATCCAACATGCGGTAAGGGAAGGTGTTCGCGGCGCAGTAATGTTTCTTGATTTGGATAACTTTAAAAAAATCAATGATAGTTTAGGTCATAGTGCTGGCGATAAGGTTTTAATTGAGGTTGCTGAGCGCTTGCAAGAGAATAGTCGTGATGTCGATACGGTCGCCCATTTAAGTGGTGATGAATTTGTTATTGTCCTGCTGACGATTAACACTACTCAAGATGCCAAATTACGAGCAGAACAACTTTTAGCTAGTTTGCAAAAGCCATTTAATATCGATGGCTATGAATTATATGTTAGTGGCAGTATTGGTATTGCTGAATACCCTGATGGTGGTAGTGGGATTGAGGTAACGCTTAAAAACGCCGACGCTGCTATGTACAAGGCCAAGGAGAGTGGTAAGAACTGTTGCCAATTATATCAACCAGAATTTACCGAAAAAGCTATCGAACGGGTACTGTTCGAAAGCAACCTCCGTCGGGCAGTTAAAAAGAATGAATTGGTAGTTTATTACCAACCACAAGTTGAGCTCCCAGCAGGTAATATTGTTGCCCTTGAAGCATTAATTCGCTGGCAACATCCAGAATTAGGTTTGATTTTCCCCGATAATTTCATCACGTTAAGTGAAGATACCGGTTTGATTTTACCTATAGGAGAATGGGTTCTAAGGACTGCATGTGAGCAATTGTTGGAGTGGCGGAAACAAGGCTTTAATTTGCAACGAATTGCCGTTAATTTGTCAGGTAAGCAGATTCAGCAGGAAGATTTGCCTAATATCGTCAAGAAAGTTCTTGATGAAACTGGTTGCCCCGCAAGCTCCTTGGAACTTGAGATCACTGAAGGTTTTATTATGCGGCACCCAGAACAATCAATTGCTGTCTTACAACGCATTAGAGACCTTGGGGTAGAACTTTCGGTTGACGACTTTGGAACTGGTCATTCATCGTTAAATTATTTACGTAGATTGCCGATAAATAGGTTAAAGATAGATCGTACTTTTGTTTGGGATATCGGCGAAAATGCAGATGGGGAGGCAATTACTAAGGCAGTAATTGCAATGGGGCAGAGCTTAAATTTGCAGATTACCGCTGAGGGGATCGAAACGGATGAACAAAAAAAATTCTTAGAAAAATATAGTTGTAATGATGGGCAGGGATATCTTTTTAGTCGCCCTTTGTCCGCTGCAGATGTAAGTAAGGTGCTAGAACGGGAATGCAAAAAAAAAGAGGGTGATTAGTAATGTTTGTTCAAGTGTAGTACCACCTGTTGGTTGCATTAAATACTATACTAATTTTAGTATAGTCTAAAAAAGGTCGGTCGTTAAGTTATGGAAGAAGAGCTCCCTTCAGAAGATTTTTTTGTTGAAGAAACCTCTGCATACCGGTTTAGCCTCGTTTTGCAAAACGAACAGATGGAGTGTTTGGCTAACATTGAAATATTCCCACCTTGTACTGATATAGATAATGATCCAACAGAGCTAGAAGAAGAGGCTGCTGACCCTGAAATTGATAATGGCGGAGAAGTCTCGATAGAAAAAAGTAATTCTTCTGGTAATCATGCTCAATCAGATAGTCCTTCTGAAATACCGCCAGCCGTTATAAATCCACCCGATATCTTTTGGTTCTTGCAACAAAATAATATTGTGCAAACTATAGATTATCCGGCTGTATATGAATTTTGTGCTGCCATTGAAATGGGGTTGCACATAGAACCTACTGTCGTTGCCAGAGGGATAGAACCGATTAAAGGTGCCGACGGTTGGTTTGAATTGGTAGTTAAAACTACTGGTGAAGAAACGGAATTTGAAGAGGATGAAGATGGCAATGTCGATTTAAAAAGTTTAAATGCCTATTCAGAAATAGAGGTTGATCAAAAACTTGGCACAGTTCACCCTCCTCAGGATGGTATTAATGGTATCGATGTTTGTGGTTTAGCCGTTATGGCCGCAAAAGGTGAACCATTTAAGTTGTTTGGTGGGGAAGGGGTTGAACTTAAGTTTGATGATAGGGTTGCGTTTGCGATTAAGTCGGGGCGTGCATTATTTGAAAAACAGACTATATCAGTTGTTGATCAATTAGTAGTTACTGGTGACGTCGATCTAACCGTAGGCGACATAGATTTTAACGGTTTTGTCGAAGTTACTGGAGATGTTCCGGATGATTTTGATATCAAGGCAACTAAAGGTGTTAAGGTTGGTGGTGCCGTCGGAGCCTGTCATATAGAATCTGCCGGTTCGGTAGAAATTTCCAGTATGGCGGGGAAAGAGATTGGCCACATTATTTGCCATGGTGACTTGCATGCGACTTATCTGAATCAGGTAATGGTGCAATGCTTTGGCGATGTTTATGTCTCCAATGAAATACGTAATTCGGTAATTAAGGCAACTGGTAAAATTATTGTAGAGCGTGGTGCAATTATTGGTGGTAGTTGCACAGCGTTGGACGGCATCGAGACAAAAAGCCTTGGAACGACATCAGGTTTAAGGACCAAGGTTGTTGCTGGGGTATATTTTCCAGATGTCGATCGATTTGACTATTTACGCAGTCGATTGTTGGTAATTAACCGGCAAGTAGATTCGATTACTGCTGCTATGAAGCCGTTGCAACGTAACCTAGAGGATGAAGCCCTTGAATCCGTAGCGACTAAAAGAATGGAAATACTTGTCGAGCAGTTGGAAAAACTAGAAGCTGAAAAAAAGATGTTTAGCTCTGAAATAACCGCATCAACACCACAAGTTTTTGCGAGCAAAAACCCCAAAATTAATGTTTATGATAAGTTGATGGAGGGAGTTAACGTAACTTTGGGGGAGACCAACAAAGAGATTAAAATTGCTCGTAGTGGTCCATTGAGTATCATTGAAAATAGTCGTGAAGGTAGTCTTTATTTCCTGACTTTAACCCCTATGCAAATTATGGCAACTCAGCTTGAAGAAGAGATAATTGCAGCCGAAAATGAACTGGCTGGAGGAATCAATGCTGACAAACCAAATGCAGATGAAAAAGGCACCCAAAAAGAGGGAGAATCGTAGCTAGCAGTTTTTTCGAAATCAGTCATTGTGTTACTTGCGTTCGAGCGACACTTTTGCTAAAAAGAGCTTTCAAGTAGACCAATTAATTATAGGAGACATAGATATCTATGGGATTGATGAGTGGTAAAAGAGGAATTATCTTTGGCGTTGCAAACGAAAAAAGTATTGCATGGGGTGTGGCACAACAACTTCACGAAGCTGGTGCCGAGATCGCTTTTACTTATTTAAATGAAGCTTTAGAGAAGCGAGTGCGTCCATTGGCTGAAAGCCTTGATGCCTCTATTATTCTCCCTTGTGATGTGCAAAATGAAGAAGAAATGGTTGCTGTTTTTAGCGAACTAGAAAAACAGTGGGGAAAAATTGATTTTGTAGTTCATGCAATTGCATTTGCCAATCGTGAAGATCTTAAACGTCCATTTAGTCAGACTAGCAGTGAAGGTTTCCGTTTAGCTCTTGACGTTAGTGCTTACTCTCTGGTTTCCATGACTCGCTGTGCTATGCCGGTGTTAAAGGATGATGCCAGCATTGTAACCATGACCTACCTTGGTTCCGTACGTTCGGTACCACAATATAACGTTATGGGCGTTGCTAAGGCGGCACTTGAATCTTCGGTACGTTACCTTGCCGCTGAGTTGGGTGAAAAGGGGATTCGAGTTAATGCTGTTTCTGCCGGCCCAATTAAAACTTTGGCCGCTGCAGGGATTTCCGATTTTAAGAAGAAGCTTAATGTCGCTGAGGAGCGTGCTCCGCTGCGGCGTTTGGTGCATCAAGATGAAGTTGGAAAGTCTACCCTTTATCTTCTCTCTGATCTTGCTTCGGGAGTAACTGGTGAAATTCATTATGTTGACTGTGGTTTTAGTACTTCCGCTGGCTAATTTAGTGTAGCAGGTCAAAATTGTAAGTTAAGGGGACATGTTCAAAATACATGTCCCCTTTTTCTATGTTGCGTAAAACTTTTTGGATATATTTCATGATTGAAGGCAAAATTGGTGGGCTTAAGTCGAGCCAAGTAAAAGCGCTTGAGCGGATATATCGGCGTAAAATTCCGGCGACTGAATTGATAACGGCAGAACTTGCGCGCTATTTGACTGAATTGTCACGAGAATTAAAACGTCAGGTTGGAGTCGTTATTGATCGTTCTGGGACGGTTCAGTCTGTTATCGTTGGTGACGATAAAGAAATCGTTATTCCTGATCTCACCGGTTACAGTTTAGGGCGTAGTGGTTTACGTGGGTTACGTTGTATTCATACCCATTTACAGCAAGAGCCTTTAAGTCGCGATGACTTAACCGATTTAGAGTTGCTTCGCCTTGATACTATGGCTGTTATTGGTGTTGGTGATGACGGCTTACCAGCTAATTTTTCATATGCCCACTTGCTGCCAACCAAAACAACCGCACAAATTGAAACCCTTGAATTCAAAAGTTTTCACCAGTTTGAATTAGATTTTTCTGCATTTATCCATGGCTTAGATCAAGAAATGGAACGCGTTGCCGCAGAAACAGTTGATTTAGCTGATGGACGTGAGCGTGTTTTGTTGATTTCAGTCGGACAATTTAGTCGCCAACGGATTGACGACTCTATGGCTGAACTGGATGAACTGGCACGAACTGCAAATCTTGTTGTGATCGACAAGATCATTCAACGGCCACGAAAGTTAAACCCAAGGTTTTTAGTTGGTGAAGGAAAATTACGGGAAATAATTATTCGAGCGTTGCAGCAGCGGGCAACATTGCTTGTGTTCGATCAGGAACTTACCCCTAATCAAATTAGGTCTATTTCGGAAATTACCGAAATGAAAGTTATTGACCGTAGCCAGTTAATCCTAGATATTTTTGCGCGGCGGGCCCAATCCCGTGACGGTAAGGTGCAGGTAGAGCTAGCACAGTTAAAATATATTTTACCGCGATTGTCAGGTAAAGGATCGGCAATGTCGAGGTTGATGGGGGGGATTGGTGGTCGCGGTCCGGGTGAGACCAAATTAGAAATTGATCGACGTCGTATACGGGATAAGATTAGGCGCTTAGAAAAACAACTAGATTCTCTTGGTCGCGGTCGGGTACAGCGGCGGCAGAAACGCATTCGTGCAGGGCTGCCAATTGTTTCTATCGTTGGTTATACCAATGCCGGAAAGTCGACGCTCCTTAATGCATTGACTCAAAGCGATGTGATGACTGAGGATCTCCTTTTTGCTACCCTTGATACGGCGACAAGAAGACTCCGTTTTCCGTTAGATCGGGAAGTTATCATAACCGATACTGTTGGTTTTATTCGTGATCTACCCCCCAGTTTAATCGGCGCTTTTAAGGCGACTCTTGAAGAGCTTGAAGATGCTGATTTACTTCTCCATTTGGTTGATTTGTCCAATCCTCGCTACGAAGAGCAGATTAAAGCGGTAGATAAAATTCTTGATGATCTTGACCTTGGGAAGCAACAGCGCTTGCTTGTATTTAATAAGACTGATCAGGTAGATGGAAATGATTTGCACCATATCTGTCGTCGATATGACGCTGTACCTGTATCCGCTCTAAATAGAAAAAGTTTTGCCCCATTGCTAGCTGAAATGGAGCAACGATTCTGGCCTGAAGCGAAACGGTCACTAGTTGATGACGCTGACCAGCTTGACTTAGAATGATGTTATAGACTAAGTTCACCGGTGGAAAATATCTATTTTGTTAGTAATTGTGTATTTTGGGAGATGGTTAATGGTTAAACCTGTATTGACATCGTTGCTATTTCTACTGCTGTGCGGTTGCCAATCTTCCTTGCAAAAAATGGGTTTTTACCAAGGTGGTCATAGCGACCAGCTTACTGCACCAGTTGCTATTGATAGTTCTGCCAATAAGTTTGTTTTGCCAGCCAATCCAGACCTCCCACAACCTATTATCGAATACCTTCAGCCACAACCTCAACTGTTACCTTACTTTGGCGACTTTGTATTGAGTGACCACGAACGGATTCAAAAATTAATTAGGCGATATACTGGATCAGGAAAATATGCTTTTGGGCGTTGGTTGGAACGCGCTGGGCGATTTATTCCACAGATTCAACTGATTTTTGCTGAAGAGGGGATCCCCCTCGATTTAGCTTATTTAGCGATGATTGAATCTGGTTTCAATGTTCGTGCGTATAGTTGGGCCCATGCTGCTGGGCCATGGCAGTTTATTGAGGGTACTGCTAGGTTATACGGCCTTGAAAACGACTGGTGGCAAGATGGTAGATTGAATTTAGAACGTTCAACTCGGGCAGCTGCTAAACATTTAAAATATCTGCATAAGCGTTTTGACGGTGATTGGTATTTGGCTGTTGCTGCCTATAATGCAGGTGGTGGGAAAATTCGTAAAGCCGTAAGAAAAGGTGGAAGTCGTAACTTTTGGGACTTAACTGAAGGTAAGGTATTACAAGAAGAGACAAAAAATTACTTGCCAAAACTTATTGCCTCGTTGACCATTGTTAAAAACTTAGAGTCATATGGGTTTGGCAATTTAAAGTTTGATAAGCCCATCCCTTATGAAGTAATCACTATAGCAACCACTACCGATTTGGATAAAATAGCCAGTTTTTGTGGTATTAGCTATAAGGAAATAAAAGAGTTAAACCCTGAATTAAAGCGCTGGTGTACTCCCCCTGGAGTAATTAATTATAAACTACATGTGCCGTTTGGCAGTAGCCAGCAAATTACAAATCTATATAAGCAGTTACCGGTTGCACAGCGTGCTAATTACCATCGTCATACTATTGAATCTGGCGACACATTACAGGTTTTAGCCCGTAACTATCAGATTAGAGTTGATGATATTATAACCCTAAATAAGATTCAAAATCCTCGTGCACTGCAGATTGGTGACAATTTGATTTTACCGTTACAGCAGGGTTTTACTCGTTTGCCGGCAAATGTACGTGGAGAAAATTATGTTAAAAGTCGGCGGAGAATTTATACGGTCAAAAGTGGTGATAGCCTTTGGTCAATTTCGAGGCGGTTTGACGTAACTCAAAAAGAATTGCGTGTATGGAATAAGTTGGGCTGGAGCAATATGTTACGCCCGGGCCAAGTTCTTGCTGTCTCTAAGCGGGGAGTGCGAGCTGTTACAAAAGTTAAGCAAAAATCTGGAGTTTCACGCCAGTTAATTTATAAAGTTGTTCCAGGTGATACTCTCTGGGATATAGGACGGCAATTTGATGTAGCAACGGAGCAAATTCGTCGTTGGAATAAATTATCTCATAACCATGTATTACAGCCAGGTCAAAAACTTACCTTAAATGTTTCTGCCAGTTAAAATAATCATTTTATCTTAGGTCTATTGGATCGATTGCTTTACTTTGACATTTTCTGTGTGGATTGTTAGAGTTCAGCGTTTTCATGCGCTACTAATTTATAGTTTTGGTAACTATACTCATAAGAAGGAATATTTACATGCTTAATCTGTTGATTTCATTTGCTTGTTCAGCATTATCATCCGCTCTGATGATGCGCTTTGTTACCCCGAATATGTGGATTACCATGGCTGTTTCAGCAATTGTTTTTGCTGGTATTTTTATGCTGATGACTAGGATTACCATGAAAAAGGTCACCGCATTAATGGAACTGGCACAACGCGACATGATGGCCAATCGCGGAGATAAAGCAGTCAAGGAACTTCAAGCTGGGCTAAAATATGGGGCGTGGCAGATATATGTTAAACAACAAATTAATTCCCAGATCGGAACAATTTACTATTTAAAGCGTGACTTCAAACAAGCTGTCCCTTTTTTGGAAAAAGGTTTTGTTAGAAATTGGGTAAGTACATGCATGTTGGCAATCACCTATATGAAAAAAAATAAGACCAGTAAGATGGTTGAAACTTTTGGTAAGGCTGTTTCTGCTAACCGTAAAGAACCAATGGTTTATGCTCTTTATGCTTTTTGTATGGATCGCATTGGTGAGCGTGGTAAGGCAATTGAGGTGTTGAATAAAGGTATTGCTAAAGCTGCTGCTGATGAGCGTTTACAAGAAAACTTGGCTTTACTTGAAGCTGGAAAGAAAATGAAAATGAAAGGCTTTGGCGATATGTGGTACCAATTTCACTTAGAAAAACAGGGTGCTATGATTAAGAAGCAAACTAAAGCGATGACTGGGCGGCGTAAGCAAGTAATGCGCTAAGAATTTTTATGGCTAAAAAACAAGCTCCAAAAAAAAATAAAGAATTTAAAAGTGACCCCTTCGGTAATTTGAAGGGGTTTGCTGTTTCTATGGATGCGAGTGATACTCGAGAAATTGATACACCTAAGGCGGAATCAGCTGAAATTTTTGGGACCTTTGCAGATGAAATGGAATTGCTTGGGGTTAAAAAAATAGCCGAAAATGGTGGTTGTGAAGACGTTGTACCTACTCACAATGTTAATTCTAAAGAGCAGAAATTAGAGAGCGATGAAGAAATCTTTCTAGCCGCAATCGATTCATTCTCGGTGGATTTCAAAGATAACTTGCCGCAAATAAAATCAACCGCTCCAATTGCTGAGCCCCGTCGATTAAAGCAAATGAAACGCGGCAAGATTGAGCCCGATGCTAGATTAGATCTACACGGTTGCGTACGTGCAGAGGTTAAGGAAAGGCTAAGTAACTTTATTCAAAATTCTCTGTACCATGATTGCTATACGTTGTTGGTTATTACAGGGAAGGGTTTAAATTCTCAGGGAGGTGAGCCAGTCCTTCGCAATGAAGTAGAAAGTTTTTTAAGTAGTGCTGGTTCCTCTAGTGTGGCGGAATGGGGACGGGCACCAAAACAGTATGGTGGTAGCGGTGCCATAGTAATTTTTTTGCGTAAACAATAGTGCGTTAAGTTGTTTTCCAATATAATGTCATTAAATTTTAGGTATAAATGATAATTCAAACCGCCAGGTTTCAACTAGTTTCTTATCTTATTTTTAATTAATGCCCTATGCTTTAACTTCCTTATTTTAAAATTAATCTGAAAAGTATGTGTTTTTATCTACAGTCTTTGTTGACTGGAATAGTGTGTTAGCATATATTTCAAACACGTATTTATTGTGTGTGTGCCACTAGACTAGTAACTCAATATAATAATCGTAGAAAATTGATTATTGGAGATAATAATGACACAAATTTATGCTGATAACTCTCTTGCAATAGGTCGCACTCCTTTGGTTCGCCTAAATCGAATAATTCTTCCAGGCGGGGCAAATGTGTTTGGTAAGGTAGAAGGTCGTAATCCCGCATACTCAGTAAAGTGCAGGATCGGTGCAGCTATGATTGCCGATGCACAACAACGGGGACTTTTAAAGCCAGGGATGGAGATAGTTGAGCCAACTAGCGGAAATACAGGAATCGCTCTGGCATTCGTCGCTGCAGCTAAGGGGATTTCTTTAACGCTTACGATGCCAGAAACCATGAGTACCGAACGGCGTAAAATTTTAAAAGCTTTTGGTGCTAAATTAATTCTTACTTCTGGTGCAAAAGGTATGGCCGGCGCAGTCTCAGAAGCTGAAATGATGGCAGAAGAAAATCCCGAGCGTTATTTATTGTTGCACCAATTTAAGAATCCAGCTAACCCTGCAATTCATGTTAAAACCACGGGGCCAGAAATTTGGGAAGATACCGATGGCCAAGTAGATGTTCTTGTTGCTGGGGTCGGTACCGGGGGGACGATAAGTGGCGTATCACACTATATTAAGAAGATAAAGGGCAAGCAAATTTTAACTGTAGCCGTAGAGCCAGCCGCAAGCCCTGTAATAGGGCAATATTTAGCTGGCGAAATGCTGCAACCTGGGCCCCATAAAATTCAGGGGATTGGTGCCGGTTTTTTACCAGAAACCCTTGACCTCGATATGGTTGATAGGGTTGAATCGGTAAGTAATGAAGAGGCGTATGAATTTGCTCGACGTTTGACCCGTGAAGAAGGTTTGCTGTCTGGCATTTCCTGTGGTGCAGCGACAGCTGTTGCCGCCAGATTGTCTCAACAGCCAGAATTTGTAGGCAAAAATATAGTAGTCGTTTTGCCAGATTCAGGTGAACGCTATCTTAGTAG
>JADGED010000279.1 GCA_016744555.1 Desulfuromonadaceae bacterium | reverse complement strand
GTACGATACTGTAGTGCGGGAGAAGCTGGCGATATAAAAGGTTGGATCGTTACTGAGTCTATGTTCGATCTCTTTGCGGCTAAGGTAGATAAGGGCATCAAATCGACGGGTAGCAGTGATTGCTGCAGGAACGACAAATAGCTGGATAATTTCCGGCATTTTTTCGATGGCATATTCACCTAAAGCGTCGGTGTCCAACGGCACTATGCGGCTGAGGATGACGCTAAGGTCATTTTTTTCGCAGAAGCGCTGAAATATTGGTAGCTGAGTTTCGCTGTCGGTGGTAAATACCGTTGCAACGGCAAATTTTTTCGGCAGTGAAACGCCACTCTCTTCGGCAACTCTGCGCATAAAAGCGGTAGGCATAGAGCAGAGGAGGCCACTACCGTCACCGGTTTTGCCATCGGCAGCAATTGCCCCGCGGTGCATCATCCGACTTAGTGATTTTATTGCATCTTGAAGCAGCTTATGGCTGGGTTGATTGCGAATATGTGCAAGTAACCCAAAACCGCAATTATCATGAAATTGTTCCGCCAGGTTCATAAAAAAGACCCTTCTTTTTGTGTTCAGATATGTTTATCCGACAAAGTTTAGCGTATATTGGCAAGAAATTACAGTTTTATAACGTTAAAGAGGAGAGTTAAAGTGAAAATAGTATCATTTAATGTTAACGGCTTGCGCGCCCGTATTCATCAACTACAAGCTTTGGTCGAGAAGCATCAACCAGATATTATCGGGCTGCAAGAGATCAAGGTGCACGATGATGAATTTCCTGCTGAGCAGTTGCACGATCTTGGCTATCAAATGATTCATCACGGGCAAAAAGGGCATTATGGGGTTGCCCTATTTTCTAAACTAGAGCCGCTAAAGGTGCAAAAAGGTTTTTCGGGGGAAGATCCTAACCACCAGCGTCGGATGATTAGTGCTAGTTACCCCTTGCCAGACGGCAACATTTTACGGGTGGTAAACGGCTATTTTCCTCAAGGTGAAAACCGTGATCATCCAGAAAAGTTTCCTAATAAACGTGATTTTTACGCTAACCTGCAGCAGTTGTTGGAGCAGGAAGCCACGCCGGACGATTATCTTATCGTTATGGGTGATGTAAATATTGCCCCAGAAAATATCGATATCGGTATCGGTGCCGATAATGAAAAGCGCTGGCTGAAAACGGGAAAATGTTGTTTTTTACCAGAAGAGCGGGAATGGCTCGATAAGGTTGTCAACTGGGGATTGATTGATACCTATCGGTTTGCAAACCCTACTGTCACCGATGAGTATAGTTGGTTCGATTATCGTTCTAAAGGGTTTGATCGCGAACCAAAACGAGGCTTAAGGATTGATCTTATTTTAGCGACCGAAAAGTTAAATAAATTGTGTGTTGGTACGGGGATAGATTATCAACTACGGGGGATGGAAAAGCCCTCAGACCATTGCCCTATTTGGGCAGAATTTGCATTGGAATAAGTCTCATAGGAACTCTCCCCATCAAGTATAGGGCTATGATGCTCTAGTTTTATGGGGTTTTCTACATCTCACAACTAGTGACTTACGTCCAAAATGATATCAATGTTGTATTGATTTGGATGTCCGTGGTAAGTTCTTTTATTCTTAAACGTTTGTGCAGTGATAATTTGATGGACGAGATTTAAAACGAATCAGTCACGAATATGCCACGCAGACCTCTTACGGTTGTGTGGTTTTTTATTTTAAGTAGATATTGTTTGCACAATAAAAAGCGTCCCTACAGGGGAGCATGGAGTTAAAAATGGCTGAAGGTACTGTTAAATGGTTCAACGATGCAAAAGGTTTTGGTTTTATCGAGCAGGAGAGTGGAGACGATGTGTTCGTTCATCATTCCGAAATCCAGGGCGAGGGTTTTAAATCCCTAGCTGAGGGAGATCGTGTTATTTTTGATGTAACTCAAGGCCAAAAAGGTCCCCAAGCATCTAATGTTCGGAAATAATTGATAATATTTTACAATTATTGACATCCAAAAGTGCCCTACGGTTAATCTGTGGGGCACTTTTGAATTAAATTCAATGGCTCAATCATAACAACGGAGGTGTTGAAGTGGGGTCACATCTCAATTACCTAAAAAGTATTATTGTAAGGTTTGAAACTGCTACCTATTAATTAAATGAGTTGCTGGCTTCAATCGAAACAGAACCAGACCACTAAGAACTATAAGTCCGGCAAAAATAAATAGTATAGTGAATCCTGTAAACTCGCCAATTACACCCAAGAATAACGCACCACAAAAAATTCCACTATCAATTCCACCAGTGAATATTCCTGTTACTTTGCCGCCCCCCGCATACGGCCCACCTCTGACAGCTAAGGCATTCAGGGCAGG
>JADGED010000278.1 GCA_016744555.1 Desulfuromonadaceae bacterium | reverse complement strand
GGCCTGAAGTGCCGCTGACCATGGGTATTGTTGATAAATTTCAAGCGGACGGTCTGGAAATCTTTGGTCCTAACCAAGCTGCTGCCCAGCTTGAAGGGAGCAAAAAGTTTTCTAAAGATTTAATGGCACGTTACGACATTCCGACCGCAGCATATGCAAGTTTTACTGACCATGCGCAGGCAGTTGCTTATATTCGCGAGCAGGGTGCGCCAATAGTTGTTAAGGCTGATGGTTTGGCTGCTGGTAAAGGTGTTATCGTTGCCATGACCGAGGCAGAAGCGATTGCTGCTGTTGACGATATCATGCTTGACCAAGTGTTTGGTGACGCTGGTGCTAGTGTGGTTATCGAAGAATTTATGGATGGTGAAGAGGCATCCTTTTTTGCTTTTACCGACGGCACAAATATTTTGCCATTAGCGTCATCACAGGATCATAAGCGGGTATATGATAACGATGAAGGGCCAAATACAGGTGGCATGGGGGCATATTCTCCGGCGCCGGTGGTTACCGATGCTCTGCACCAAGTGATTGTCGATACCATAGTTAAACCAACAATTGACGGTATGGCGACAGATGGCTGCCCTTACTGCGGGATTCTCTACGTTGGTTTGATGATCAAAGATGGTAACCCACGGGTAGTTGAATACAATGCCCGTTTTGGTGATCCCGAAGCACAGCCACTGTTGATGCGGATGAAGTCTGATGTCGTTCCGGTATTGCAGGCTTGCGCCCGTGGTGATTTGCAGCAGAGTTCTATGGATTGGCATGATAAGGCAGCTGTTTGTGTTGTTCTTGCCAGTGGTGGATACCCGGCTGCATACGAAAAGAACCTGCCCATTAGTGGTTTAGATCAAGCCGCCGAAATTTCTGACTTGATGGTTTTTCATGCTGGTACGGCGCTGCATGATGGTCAGATTGTCAATCAAGGAGGGAGAGTCCTAGGTGTTACTGGCTTAGGCGATACGGTTCAGGATGCTATCGCTAAGGCATACGCTGGGGTTGAGGTTATTAGTTGGGATAAGGTACATTATCGGCACGATATTGGTGCTAAAGCATTAAATAGAGAGGTGTAAGGACAGTGAGTGAGAAGAAGCCAGTAGTTGGCATTTTGATGGGTAGTGATAGTGATTACGAGGTAATGGCAGAGGCTGCTAAAGTTTTGAAGCAGTTTGATATTGCATTTGAAATGATAGTATCCAGTGCCCACCGCACCCCAGAACGTACTATGGATTATGTGCGTGGCGCTCGTGATAACGGTATGAAGGTTTTGATCGCTGGAGCCGGGGCAGCTGCTCATTTAGCTGGTGTCGTTGCTGCTGAGACTGTATTGCCTGTTATCGCTGTTCCTATTGATGCCACTTCTATGCGAGGTCTTGACGCTTTGTTAGCAATGGTGCAGATGCCAGCAGGGATTCCAGTAGCGACGATGGCTATTGGCGCAGCAGGATCACGCAATGCCGGTATTTTTGCTGCACGGATGTTGGCAACAACTGATATCGAACTGGAAAATAAACTACTGCAATTTAAGCAGGAAATGGCCGCCGGAGTAGTTAAAAAGTCAGCTGCAGTGCAGGATAGACTAGTTTCAGACGGTTTGATTTAGACCACTAAAACTGTATACAATATGCAAAATACTGGTTGACAGTTGTCGACTATATGATTTATTTTGCCAAACATTGTGTATCATAATAATTCTAACTGGGAGAAATTAAGAATGAAAAAATTAATCGTAATGCTGATGGTTGTTGCGTTTGTGGCTACTGCCGCTGTTGCAATGGCACAAGACAAGGGTCCAGCTGTAATTAAGTTGACCAACAAAGGTACCGTCACCTTTAATCACACTGCTCACCAGGCAGCAGCTACTTGTGATGACTGTCACAAGTCTACCGCTAACCACCCTGCTGATACAGCTAAGTGCTCCAGCTGTCACAGAAAGAGCGACTCTAAGGCAGATAAGAAAGCATACAAAAAAGCTATGCACAAGAATTGTATCGATTGCCATAAGGCTGCCAATAAGAAAAATGGCGATAAAAAGGCTCCTACTGGCTGTAAAAAGTGTCACGTTAAGTAATTATTGCGTGATAGTTACATAAAAGTTGGATTTAAATACCGGCCTGATTTGTTTCAGGTCGGTATTTTTTTGGGTTTGATTTATGGATTGCACGTTAGATTGTCTGTCGGTTGGCAATATAAGGCTACTGCAAGCAAAAGAAGGCTATCGGTTTTCGCTCGATCCGGTGCTGTTGGCAAATTTTGTTACGGTTAAAAACAATGACCAGATAGTTGATCTTGGTACCGGTAGTGGCATTTTACCATTGTTGTTAGGGCAATCTGAATCTGTTGCCTCGGTGGTTGGTTTAGAGTTGCAG
>JADGED010000277.1 GCA_016744555.1 Desulfuromonadaceae bacterium | reverse complement strand
ATGATGGGCCGAGGGTCCCGGTGGCTTGCGAGAGATATGACTCCCCTTGGTTTAATGCTGCTCTTTCGTCGCCACCGACAAAAGGTTGCCCAATTTTATCTGGATTGGGGTGGGATAAGCGACGGCTTTGCCGATCGGCGACAACGATAAACTCTGCGCCAGTTTTAAGGCGTACTGTTTCAGCTAGCTGTTGCACCTGCCGCTGTTGGTCACCATCGTCTAATGCAGATTTAACCAGAGGGCTTGCCGCTACGGTATGGGCAATATCAAGTGCTCGCTTGCCGATTTGTGCCTGTGAAATTTGACCGATATAGGTGGTGAAAATTGCCCCACTGATAATCAATTGCAGCAGTACTACAATGGAGACTAAAATCAACATCTGCCCTTGCAGGGATGACGGACGTAACCAAGAGGTTATGCGTTTAATGGGTTGCCACACGAAATCCTCCATCATGGGTGCACATAGCATAGTCCCGCATTCTATTAACAGATTTGATTGCGCCCTCCATGTTTGGCCTTATAAAGGGCAGTGTCAGCTTGCTTAATCACCTGTCCAGCACTCTGCTTACGATCGTGATGTCCAGCTACACCGATACTAACGGTAACACTTAATGTCTGTGGTTTACTACGGCGCTGGCTGGCAGTTTTAGGTTTTTTCTTTGGCCTACCTTTTCCCCTTAAGGCGAAGCTTGATTGTGCAATCGACAACCGTAATGTCTCTAAGTGGGGGACGGACAATTCCTGCTTTTTGCCAGCAAAGACAATGGTAAACTCTTCCCCTCCATAGCGAAACGCCTTGCCACCACCCTTTACTTTTGCCAAACAACTGGCAACCATTTTTAGTACCTGATCTCCAATGTCGTGACCATAGGTATCGTTGACCTTTTTAAAGTGGTCGATATCTACCATAGCTAAGGTGTAGGTTCCCGATAAGCGTTGTAGGTATTCATTTAGGGCGCGCCTACTACCGAGGCCGGTAAGCTCATCACGAAAAGCCATGGAGTGAGAGGTTTCCAGTAAGGCGACGATTAGAATTAAAGCCGCTGTTGCAGTGTAATGTAGGGCTTCGTTTCCTAACGATATCTGCGCAAAATAAACGCCGATTACCATCCACAATTGGGCACCACGTTCCATGGTTGGTCGCCAGAGCAGGGTGATGAATATTGCTAGAAACGTTACCGCAAAGGCGATAGTTGCTAATGGCGTTAGGGGGACTAGTGAAGTGAATGGATCTAATTCGGCTGAATCCCATGGATTATAGCCGATAATAGTTAAGCTCTGTTCAGCATAAAAGTGGTAAGCAAACCAAACTAATCCACCCTGCACCGCAAAGCAGAGCAGCCTAGTAATGGTAGTAATTGAAATAAAATTGCGTTCGCTAACAAAAGCCAACCAGAGTAAGTTAACAGGGAGCAAGAGAGGAATCACTGCCAGTGAAAAATTAGCTAGTGACCTCGGCAGTAAATTAATTACGCTTGCCTGCGTGAGGGTCAATAGCAGTAATAATAACAACAGGCGAGAACGTTGAAATCTCCAACCCAACATTATCCCTATTCCTAAAATAACATAAGGTAACAGAGATAAAAAACTCTGTAGTAATTCAGGGCGTGGAGTCAAGTGCCACAATGCTAGCGCTAGTGGAAAAACTAAACCACCGGGAACCAATAGGCAGGTGATAATTTGCCGATTATTCATAAACTGGCAAGTTGGGTTGTGGTATAAATGGGAATCTTTTCATTTACGCAGAATAACCGTGTCATTCATAAGAGTCAAACTCTGGCATAAAAAATAAGCTTTGGGCGACATAAAGCTACTATACCAGTCACCCAGTTTCAGGCATTATCCCGAACAACGAAATCTGCTCAACGATTTCAAATTATACGTCAAAATTTCATAATAAAGGGAACCTTGTGAATTTAGATATAAATGTTGCCGTTTTTTTCTGGGGCGCCATAGCTGGGTATTTAATGCTGCGTGGTGTTGATAGTCTATTGGCGATACTTTTTTCTCTTCACGGATTGCTGATGAGTCGCTGGAAATGGCTGAAAAACAGAGCAACCCCGGGGCAAATTGCATATGATATTATCTTACCTCAACTATTCAGATCAGCCATGTTTGGAGCTGTATTTGTCTTTTTGTTAGCAGAAGGGGACAAGCTTATGTGGGGAGAGTATCGCTTCGATTATAATGGTCAAGCGGGGCTAGTCTGGGCGGTGGCGGCGGCGATAGTTGCGCTCGTGTTTGCACGGAAGTCGTGGCGTAGGTTGGTGGTGGTGTGGAAGTTAACACATGAATTTGATTATGCTAATAAACGCAAGCGTACGGTTATGTTACGTAAGTAGGTTTGCTCGCAGGGTGTTTTATTTGTCCCAATGT
>JADGED010000276.1 GCA_016744555.1 Desulfuromonadaceae bacterium | reverse complement strand
ATATAGGGGGTGATTCCGAATACCGCAAAAAGGGTAACGATTGCACCTAAAATAGCAGATCGATCATAGCGGCTAGAGAGAAAGTCCGCGATGCTATTAATGTTTTGTTGTTTGCTGATACGGACCATTTTTCGTAACAAAAACCACCAAGTAAAGGCGATTAGTGTTGGTCCTAGATAGATGGGGAGAAACTCAAGCCCGCCTGTCGCTGCACGTCCGACGCTGCCATAAAATGTCCAACTGGTACAGTAAACAGCAAGTGATAGGGCGTAGACGTGGGAATTTTTAAGTAGACAAGTACCGGTTCTGCGACACTTTTCGGCAAATAGTGCTACTAAAAATAGTAGTCCAAAATAGCCAAATGATATAAGCAGAATAGTCTGTGCCGAGATCATTGTGTGGATTGATCCTTATCTGTATCTATTTCAGGTGGTGTTTTTTGCGCTGATCGAGTTACAAAAAACCAGATAACGGCAATAGAAATTGGCCAACCGGAAAAGAAATATAAAACCAATTTTGGGATACCAAGAACTGGTTCAGTAG
The DNA here is from genome assembly GCA_016744555.1 of Desulfuromonadaceae bacterium. Lineage (GTDB taxonomy): Bacteria > Desulfobacterota > Desulfuromonadia > Desulfuromonadales > Geopsychrobacteraceae > Desulfuromusa. The sequence continues at coordinate 1,857 of JADGED010000276.1, read as the reverse complement.
AATTGAAAATATGGATAAAGGGAAAATTTATCATTATAAAGCCAAGGATCAATGAGAGGATCCAAGCTTCTTGGATAGAACTAACTTGAGTATCGTGCATAAGTAAACCTTACATTGCTCTAAGATATTGTTTATACGTATACAGACTAAACCTGAACGAACTTAATTACAACTATAATTATAAACTTCACATGGTAGAAAAATACCATAGATTTCAGCTATGTAAAGTTCTTAATGGTGAATTGAAAGGGTTTGACCCTTAAGAAATGAGTATGCTACTTATCGAAGGTAAATAATTTGTTACTTATCGTTATGTTTTCAATTTAATTATGCATGTGGTTTTATTGAAGAAAAGGCCTGTTTTGTTAATTTATAAGCTGTATTTATTTTTGCTTATGACTTTGTTTGTGATTTCAGGGTGTATTCCAATAGTTGATCATGGCACAAATATAGTCATTGATAGAAATGCAACTGATTATAACTCTGAATTGAGTGACCATCATGCTAAGGCTCTTTTTGCTTATAGTCAATTTCGGTTATTGGTAAGTGAAAAGCGTTGGGATGAAGCTATTTTAGCATTAGATAGGGCAATAAGTTTTGACCAGAAATCGAATTATTTACGCTTATTGTTGGCACAAGTATATTTGCATAAACAGCAGCCAGAAATGGCTATTGCAACACTAAATGTTTTGTTTGGGCGCAATTTTAATCATGTAGCTGGCCATGAATTGCTTGGTGATATTTATAATCAGCAGCAAGATTATGATCGTGCTTTAGATCAGTATCATATGGTGTTGGAGTTGCAACCCGAAAGGGAATCTTCTGAGTTGCGGCTGGCAATGACTTTAGTTTTGCTAGGACGCAAGGACGATGCAATTGCCGCATTGGAAAGTTTTTTGCTGCAGCACCCTAATGCTCAAGCAGGAATGTTAACTTTGGCACGTCTGTATGCAGAAAAAGAACAATTTGGTAAGGCAATTTCACTTTATCGGCAAATACTCGAAGCGAGCCCAGAGCGGGTACAGATTGTTCTAGAATATGGCATGCTATTGGAAGTCGTTGATCCAGAATCTGCAATTGAACTGTATTTACAGGTTGTAAAGAATAATCCACGGGCGGCATCTGTAAGGCAGAGATTAGGGGCAAAGTTACTTGATAGGCGCGAATATAGCGCAGCACTACTCCATTTTCAGGCTGTATTGCAGCAATTCCCTGATAATAAAAAAATACTTAAAAATATCGGTTTGATTCAGCTTGAACTGCATAATTGGGGCGCTGCAGAGTTGGCGTTTCGTCCTTTGATATCAACCGAAAATGTGCAAAACATTAATCGCTATTACCTGGCGATGGCATTATCCGCTCAACAGAAAACCGCTGCTGCTATTACGGTTTTAGAACCGTTGGTCAATTCGAATAAAAATTCTACTGAAGCATCGTTGCAACTTTCTTATCTGTATAACCAAGTAGGGCGTACAGCAGATGCAATAAATAATCTACAAAATTTACTTGCCCAGAATATCTACAAACCTGAAATTTATTATTACTTGGTTGCATTTCTCACCGAAACAGGTGAATACGAAAAGGCGTTACACTCATCGCTTAGCGGAATTGAAAAAAATCCTGCTGCGATTAAGCTGCGGTATCAATTGGGAATACTTTATCAAAAAATAGGTGATCGTGATAATGCGGTTAAAACGATGGAACATATATTAGTCGACAACAAAACCCACGCCGATGCTTTAAACTTTTTGGCTTATGATCAAGCTGAAAATGGTATTGATCTTAACCTTGCATTGTCACGGGCCCAAAAGGCAGTAACTTTAATGCCTAGTTGTTATGTCTTTGATACTTTGGGAT
>JADGED010000275.1 GCA_016744555.1 Desulfuromonadaceae bacterium | reverse complement strand
CCTCCTTAGTTACGCTAATGGTGCTACCGTTGTTTTTGATACGTTGGAAGAGTGTCTGAAATCTAATCTCGATCCTGACCGTAAGTACTGTCTCGCAGCACAAACAACCCAAGATCTCCATATCTTTGATGCTATTAGCAGTGAATTGTCAAACCGTAAAGGTCTTGATCTGGTGGTGTTGCGTACTATTTGTAACGCAACCATGATGCGGCAGGAAGAGGCGACCAAGATTGCTGACAAGTCTGATTTTGTAATTGTCGCTGGTGGTTACAACAGTAGCAATACAAGACGTTTAGCTCAAGTCATTGAGTCGGTAGGAGTTAATACTCTCCATATTGAAACTGCAGATGAATTGCCATTGGAAGAGTTACGAAAATTCAATAAAATTGGTTTGACAGCTGGAGCATCGACACCGAAAAAAATTGTCGATCAAATCCAGTCAACTTTAGAATCTCTTTAGGAGGATTAAGTTGTACAAGTCTGGAACTAAAAACTTGCCGGTTCTTGGTACTTTCCAAGCTACTAGTGATGGTATGCGGTCAGATAATGTGAATTTATCTGACCAGCTGCGTCAGCTTGATCGGCCTCTATATATTTCAAAACCAAGTACTGGTGAACCTTCTCATGTTTATACAGGTTCTAGCGTTTCGGATAGTGATTCAGCGACTAAAACTTTCAATGGGATTGTATTACCATGCTGGTTAGAAGACCTTGGCGATCGAACTTTTTGTAACGACCACAGGTTACAATACCCATATATTGGGGGTTCAATGGCAAAAGGTATTAGTTCTGTTGCTATGGCGATTGCATTCGGTCAAGCTGGAATGTTGGGTTTTTTTGGTGCAGCTGGCTTACCGCTTGAAGTAGTTGAAGAGGCAATAAAACAATTAAAGCAAGCGGATATACCTTTTGGGGCAAATTTAATTCATAGTCCGTCTGAGCCAGACCTTGAAAACAGATTGATTGACCTTTATTTACAGCATGAAGTTCGCCTCATTGAGGCATCGGCTTTTTTATCCCTTACGTTGCCTATTATACGTTACCGTACCCACGGCATTTATCGTAATGAAGCTGGTGATGTAATTACTCCAAATAAAGTAATTGCTAAAATATCACGGGAAGAGATAGCGGCTCGCTTTTTTGCTCCACCGCCAACCAAATACCTGAAGAAATTGGTGGATGCAGGTCATTTAACCGCCGAGCAAGCAGAAATGGCGGCAGAAATTCCGGTAGCCCAGGATGTTACCGTTGAAGCCGATTCGGGTGGACATACCGACAATCGCCCCGCACTATCGTTGTTTCCTACAATTCTGGCGCAAAAAGAGCAGTTTCAGCAACAATATAATTTTAGCCAACAACTGCGCGTTGGTTTGGGGGGTGGAATTTCGACCCCCATATCTGCTGCTGCGGCTTTTTCGATGGGAGCTGCTTACTTGGTAACTGGTTCTGTTAATCAGGCATGCATTGAGTCTGGAACCTGCGATGAAGTAAGAAAAATGTTGGCAGAAACCCGGCAGGCAGATATTACCATGGCGCCTTCTGGTGATATGTTTGAAATGGGAGTAAAGGTTCAAGTAGTAAAACGCGGAACCATGTTTTCAATTCGGGCACAAAAATTATACGATTTATATCGTGCCTACGACAGCATTGAGGATCTTCCAACAGAAGAACGTGAAAAAGTAGAAAAAACTTTTTTCCGTGCTCCATTAGCTACCATTTGGGAGCAAACTCGTAGTTACTTTGCTGTGCGTGACCCACGCCAAGTAGAAAAAGCGGAGAATGATCCTAAATTCAAACTGGCGCTAGTATTTCGCTGGTATTTGGGGCAAACGCCAGTATGGGCAAATCAAGGTGATGCTTCACGTAAAATCGATTATCAAGTTTGGTGTGGACCTGCAATGGGAGCTTTTAACGAGTGGGCTAAAAACTCATTTTTGGAAGATCTTGCGCAGCGGAAAGTGGTAACCGTAGCTTACAATATTCTGTTTGGTGCAGCTGTATTACAGCGTGCCAATCAATTAATCCAACAAGATAGCCAGTTTAAGTTTGATTCCAGCATGCTGGCACCTATGCAGATTGCACAGATCAAGGAGTTTCTCAGTTGAAAACTGTCGACAGAGAAGAAAATAATAATGCAACGGTAGATAGTGTACCGGTGGCAATTGTCGGTATCGGTTCAATTTTCCCCCAAGCAGATAATGTCGGAAAATTTTGGACCAATATTAAAAATCGAGTTGATGCGATTACTGAAGTGCCAGAAAGCCATTGGCATGCCGATGATTATTACAACCAAGATCCTAAGGTTGCCGATAAGGTATATGCCAAGCTAGGTGGATTTTTATCCCCGGTTGAATTTAATCCAATGGATTATGGCATTTTACCAAATGCAATTGAAGCAATTGACAC
>JADGED010000274.1 GCA_016744555.1 Desulfuromonadaceae bacterium | reverse complement strand
CTCGCGAGTCACTGCAGTTTGAAAGTTATTTTGTAAATATTTCTTTAACTTAAGACGCTTGAAATAGGTAAGCGGTGGTTTAGCAACCTTGGCGTCGTCAGAAAACAGTAAATCAACAATGTGGCTAGTATCAGCAACCCCACCTAATGTCTGAGTACAGCCAGTACAGTAGCTTACAATTGGCCTGCCATTTGCTTCTTCTGCCCTCTTCTCTCCCCAGCTTGATGCTAATTCAGGGGTCAAAAAACCGACGGCACCACCCTCGCCACAGCAGAGGGTTTTATTTCTACAGTGCGGTTGCTCCTCAAACACGACACCCTGCTTTTGCAAAAGGTTTCTAACCGCATTTTGCGCAGACAAATCGAAGCGTGCAGTACATGGATCGTGCACAGTAACGGGACCATTTATTTTCTTATTGGCACAAAAATCAACTCGGCTAAGGTCTTCATAGATAGTACGCACTTGAAACTCTTCTGCATAATCACTAAAAACCTTGAGACAGTTAGGACAAGCAAGCAAGACGGTTTTAACCCCACGAATTAACAAATAACGTTTCAACTCCCCAAACATGGCATTGAAGTATTCTTCATCACCTAAGTCATGTGATGGTTTGGTACAACAGTCGAGAACGATACCAATATGGGGAATTGTTTCTTGCAGTTGCTCAAATACCTTTAAAGTAAGCTCGGAGCGGGTTCCACTAAGGCCACAACCGGGAAAAAAAATTGTGTCGCACTCTTTCGGCAATGCGTACCAACTAAAGCGTGTTGAAGTCCCCTTCTTCTCGTAATTGCGCAGACCGTTAAATTCCGACAAATCGGTTTCATTATTAACAACCGCTTCACGGCGCATCTCCAAAAACATTGAAGATGGGCTAATGTCTTCAGCGCAAACGGCATCGCAAAGGCCACAGAGGCTGCAATTATAAGCCATGCCATAAACCTGCTTTTCACCCACAAGGTAACTATCGGCAATTTTCTTTGGAGTTCCATGACTAGCGAGAAAGCGACATTCACTAACACAGATTTGACATTGGATACATTTGGTTGATATCTGTGTCAATTGTTCATTAAGAGCGGGTCGGAGTTCTTCTAAAGGTAACTTCGATTGGTAGTGGGGTGCCATTAGTCGTCTCTTTTATACTTAAGTAACAACGCTAAATATCTAAATAAACAACAGTATTCAGTATCGACATTAATAGGGGATTGACATCCGCAAGTCAAATGGGTAATTTCGGCAAAAGTAATCCACCCTATAGAGTAAACCGATGGAGCTTCCAATGACATTGCGCCAACTTGAATTATTTATTGCAGTTGCCGAGACAAAAAGTTTTTCCCGTGGTGCCGAAATGATTGCCTTAACTCAATCTACGGTTAGTCAACACATTGCCGCCTTAGAACGTGAAACCAGCACCAAGCTATTAGATCGAACCAGTAAAGGAATTTTTCTTACCCCAGGTGGTAAAGTTTTTTTACAACATGCGCGACTAGTATTAGCAGAAAAAGAGGTTCTAAAGCAGGCCATGGACAGCCTGCACGGTTTGCAAAAAACTACCCTTAATTTAGGTGCCAGCAATATACCAGCCAACTATCTAATTCCTTGTTTCTTACCAGAGTTAAACCAGCAACACCCAGGAATATCTCTCACTATGAAAATCGGTGATAGCAACGAAATTCATGAGAAATTAAAATCTGGGCAACTAGAACTAGGAATTGTTGGTGGTCGAGTTAATGACGATATCTACACTTATGAGCCATTACTAAAAGACAAATTAGTTATGATTGTCGGACCCAACCACCCCCTAAAAGGGCGCAAAAAAATAACCATACAAGAGTTAGTAAAAGAAGTATTTATTGTCAGAGAAGATGGCTCTGGTACCTATCAAGCACTACAAAAAGCGTTTCTTACCAATGATATTGACCCCGAAACATTCAGCATTATAGCGCGATTAGGGAGCAATGAAGCGGTAAAACGGGCAGTTGCTTCTGGCCTTGGATCTGCCTTTGTCTCTGACCTCTCAATCCAGAACAATTTACGCCACGAAGAACTATTTAAGATTGATGTTACTGGATTATCAATCGAGCGGCAACTATGGCTAGTCCGTTTGCGGGAGCGCACCGCCTCTCCTGCCGCAGTAGCCTTTTCCGAGTTACTACAGGCAAGCACCGTATTGAACAACCTTGGACAATGCTGCAGAGTTTAAATCTGCTGGTGGGCATCATATTTTAGACCGAAGTCGCATAATTCTTTCATGCCAATTATGCTAAGAAACATAAGGTTATTAGGGCTCTCGTTACAGCGTAAACTGACATTCACAAAGACCTGATACCGCAGTTTGAAGGGCTGCTGATCCTCGATAATGTGGATGACAACCGGCGGCCGCGGTCGTCAAAGCGCTCTTGCCGAGCCTGGATCGCGGCCTTGTGT
>JADGED010000273.1 GCA_016744555.1 Desulfuromonadaceae bacterium | reverse complement strand
GGCTGGAAGTATGCCGAGTGAATTGTCAGGTGGAATGCAGCAACGAGTCGGACTTGCTCGAGGATTAGCGGTTGACCCAGATATATTGTTGATGGATGAAGCATTTTCTGCCTTAGACCCATTAATACGTACAGAAATGCAAGATGAACTTTTAAAGTTACAAGCTAAAGCTAAGCGAACTATTGTTTTCATCTCTCATGATCTTGATGAGGCCATCAGGATTGGAGATCGTATCGCTATTATGGAAGGTGGTAGGGTGGTTCAAGTAGGAACCCCAGAAGATATTTTGCAAAATCCTGCAGATGACTATGTTCGTGCATTTTTCCGTGGCGTAGATCCTACTAACATTCTTACTGCTAGAGACATCGCCAGTGAAACTCAAGTTACTATCCCCATTACTGATGGAAAAAATCCTCGAGCAGCGTTGCAACGGTTGATCAAGAATGATCGGGATTATGGTTATGTACTAAATAGCGATAAGGTTTTTCAAGGAATTGTTTCTACCGATTCTTTACGTAACATGCTTGATCAAGATCAGACTCCACACTTGATTGGAAATGCATATCTTGACGAAGTAGTGACTGCAAGTGCCGATGATTCTATGCAAGACATTTTGCCTGAGGTAGCGAACCATCCGTGGCCACTACCAATACTTGATAGTGATGAAAAGTTCTTGGGTGTTGTATCGAAAAACTTATTTTTACGAACCTTGCATAGAAATAGTGATTGCGATCAATCTTCAGATGAGCAATCTAGTAACGGAGTAATATAATCTGATGCGATTTTTAAATTTTGATGATCAACTTATACCCTTGGATGAATGGATTCAGACCTTTGTCGATTGGTTGGTATTAAATTATCGTGAATTTTTCCAAATTATTAAGGTGCCAGTAGAAATTAGTCTTGAGGGTTTGGAATGGCTACTTTTTTTCTTACCCCCTTGGTTGATTATTGTCGTCTTTGTTCTTGCTGCATGGAGATATGCCGGTAAGCGGATAGCTATTTTTACTGTATTAACTTTTTTCTTGATTGGCTATTTAGGCCTTTGGGAAGATACGATGACCACCTTGGCGATGGTGGTTTGTTCGGTGGTTTTTTGCACCGTTGTCGGTGTTCCATTGGGAATACTAAGCGGACGTAGTGATCGGTTTGAGATAGTGTTACGACCTTTCCTTGATGCTATGCAAACGACCCCAGCCTTTGTTTATTTAATCCCAGTGGTAATGTTATTTAGCATTGGCACTGTTTCTGGCATTTTGGCCACAATTGTGTTTGCTTTACCGCCGATTATCCGTTTGACGAGTCTTGGTATTCGTCAAGTTCACCCAGAATTAATTGAAGCTGCAATTGCTTTTGGCGCTACTCCGTGGCAAGTGCTGCATAAGGTTCAATTTCCGCTGGCGTTACCTTCTATTATGGCTGGATTAAATCAAACTATCATGATGGCTCTGTCGATGGTTGTTATCGCTGCTATGATTGGCGCCGGTGGTCTTGGTAATCCAGTAGTACAAGGATTGAATACTCTAGAAATTGGCTTGGCGACCATTGGTGGTTTGTCTATTGTTTTATTGGCTATGGTTCTAGATCGAATTACGCAAGGTATTGCAAAAAAATAGTTGGTTTAGTTCAATCATTTATAACCCTAAGGAGAGAAACATGAAAAAGTTATTGTTTATTGTGCTGTTACTAGCATTATCTGTACCGTCTTTTGCAGATCAGATGAAGCCAGGTAAGGGCGTTAAAGTAAAACCCGCTCGTGCTACATGGAATACTGGATATTTTCAAGAAGCTTTAGTAAGTGCTGGTCTTACGGAGCTTGGTTATAGCGTAAAAAAGCCTAAAGAATTGACTAATCCTTTATTTTATAAGTCTCTTGCTTTGGGTGATTTGGATTACTGGACCAATGGCTGGTTCCCTGTCCACGATGGTCAGCTTCCAAAAAACTTTTACGATAAAGCTGAAAAGGTTGGATATGTAATTAAGGCTGGCGGGTTGCAGGGATATCTGGTTTCAAAAAGAGACGTTGAAAAATACAACATTAAATCAATTGCCGATTTCAAACGTCCAGAAGTTAAAAAAGCATTTGATGCCGATGGTGATGGTAAAGCAGATCTAACTGCTTGTCCTGCTGGTTGGGGTTGTGAGGGGACCATTGATTTCCATCTTAAAGCTTATGGCTTAGAAGATGATATTAAACCGATTAAAGCCGCTTACGCTGCAAGCATGGCTGATGCTTTAGCACGGTATAAATCAGGTAAGCCTGCTTTTTTCTACACTTGGGCACCTAATTGGACCATTTTCAAGTTTAAGCCCGGCGAAGATGTCGTTTGGATGAATGTCCCTGAAATTATTCCAACTGAAGCGCAAAAACCTCAAGTTGAACATTTGACCATGAGTGGTGTTGTTGGCGCTGTAAGTGATCCACTTAAGCT
>JADGED010000272.1 GCA_016744555.1 Desulfuromonadaceae bacterium | reverse complement strand
CTGTTTCCCGGTCTCGATGGTCTAAGTTCATGGTTAAAGCGACAATACAGCCCCAAAAGTTGATAGTAGCAAGTAGTTGTTCGAGCAGCTCCGACCGCAGGGAGTCTGAACCCTATCCTTACAAAATCCTCACCGTAGTCTAATTTGCCTAGCCATAATGGGGTAAAACCTATAATGGAGAAAAAAATGGCACAAGTTGATTTGCACGTACATTCAAAATATTCCAGTCACCCCTCCGAATGGTTCCTTCAGCGTCTCGGCGCTTCTGAGTCTTATACCGAGCCACAAACCATATACAAGTTGGCTCGTAAGCGGGGGATGGATTTTATTACCATTACTGATCACAACCGGATCAAAGCTTCTTTAGAATTGGCCGAAAAATACCCTGAGCACTGTTTCAGCGGTGTTGAATCAACCGCATACTTTCCTGAAGATAATTGCAAAATCCACATTTTAATTTATGGCCTTAACCGGGAACAATTTACTCAGATTCAACAAAAACGGCGCAATATCTATCACCTTAGAGATTATCTTCAGGCGCAAGACCTTGCCTGTGTTGTCGCCCATGCAACCTACTCAGTTAATGGCAAGCTGACGTTGGAGCATTTGGAAAAGCTTATTTTATTGTTTAATAACTTTGAAGGTCGCAACGGCAGCCGCAGCATTTTGCACAACGATGTCGTATCGCGAGTATTATTGGGGTTGACCCGTGATGATATTGAGCGCCTCCAGAAAAAGCACAGAATTAGCCCTTGGGGAGAGGTGCCATGGCGAAAAAGTCTAACCGGTGGCTCCGATGATCATGCCGGCATATTTGTGGCGAAGACCTATACTGTTGCCCGCGCGCGCACGCCGGAAGCGTTTTTGCGGCAACTTAAGGCTGGCAATAGCGAACCTGGTGGGAGGCAAAACGATTTTCAGGGGCTGACATTTGCCATCTATAAAATTGCTTTAGATTTTTCACAACACAAAAGCACTGCCTTTGCCCAATCGACCATCAGTGATTTTACCCGTTATTTGTTTGATGAAGAGCAAAAACTCAGCCTTAAGGATCGCCTCCGCCTGAGCAAAATGAAATCGCAAAAAAACAATGCAATATACCAGAGCGTTGTTAAATTAATCGAAACCAGCAAAACGTTAGATGGGGATGATATTGATGCCCGCTTGAACCTTCTGTATGATTCCATCAGTGATATCTCCGACCAATATTTCCGCACATTACTGGAATCGATAAATACCAATGTCGATGAGATGGATGTGATCAGCGTCGTGCAGGGACTTTCGTCGGCGATTCCAGGAATCTTCTTGTCGGTCCCATTCTTTTCAGCATTCAAGCACATGTTTGGTGATCGGCAGCTGATTAACAGCCTCGAAGCTAGTCTTGGCAAGCAGGTTCGGGTGCAACCGAAACGGATTCTTTGGTTAACCGACACCTTAACCGATTTGAATGGGGTTTCCATGACCCTGCAAACGATTGGCAAGTTGGCCGAAGAAAACGGTTACGGTATTCGTATGTTATCAAGCCTCTCAGCGACACAGCAGCAACGAAATATTTCCCAGTCAACTTTGGTTATCCCCCCGTTGCATTCATTTAAGTTACCCCATTATGAAGAGCTGGAAATCAATATCCCTTCGGTGCTGCGCATGCTCAAACAGATTTACGAATATAATCCGGATGAAATTTACATTTCTACCCCTGGCCCAGTTGGGGTATTGGGACTATTGATAGGGCGGATGTTGGGAATCGAAATAAAAGGTATTTATCATACCGATTTCACCGTCGAGGCAGAGGCCATTGTAGCTGAACCGGCGGTTTCCAGTATGGTTGAGCAGTACAGCAAATGGTTTTTTAATCAAGTCGATACGTTGTTGGTGCCAACAACCGAGTACATGAAAATCCTCAAGCAGCGGGGCTACCGTCACCGGCATATGGAGTTTTTCCATCGGGGGTTACGTACGGAACACTTTAAACCCTTGGCGCGGCAGGTGGTAAAAGCGGCAAACGGGCCAAAATTGTTGTATGTCGGGCGGATTTCCAAAGATAAAAACCTCGATTTCCTCCTTCAGGTTTACCGGCAGCTGCGAATTATCCATCCCGCTATAAGCTTAAGCCTGGTTGGCACCGGACCCTACGCAGACGAGTTGCAACAAGCTTGTGCCGATTTGCCCGAAGTCGAATTTGTCGGTCATATTCCATACGCCGATTTGCCTAGGGTCTACAATCAGCACGATCTGTTTATGTTTCCCAGCATCACCGATACTTTCGGCATGGTTGTCCTTGAAGCTCAAGCCTGTGGCCTTCCGGCTCTGGTGGCTGATATTGGCGGACCCAAGGAAATTGTCCGAGATGGAAAAACCGGCTTCGTCCTGCCGGTTGAAAGCACCTTGCTGTGGGTAGATAAAGTCAGCGATTTGTTGATGGATTTGTCCGGCTCTGGAACGCAGTGTAGGNA
>JADGED010000271.1 GCA_016744555.1 Desulfuromonadaceae bacterium | reverse complement strand
CGCTCAGGACGCCGGTGTCCACCACTACCTGATGAAACCATTTAACCCTGAACAACTCAAAATAACTATTGATCTAGCAATCCATCAATTTATCGAACTATCAAACTTGCAAGATGAAATTGATGCCCTTAAAGAGAGCATAGAGACCCGTAAACTGGTAGACAAAGCTAAACGTGCACTAGTAGCCCAAGGGATGAAAGAACCTGAAGCTCATAGAAAAATTCAAAAATTGGCGATGGACAAACGCAAAAGTCTAAAGGAAGTAGCCGAAGCAATTCTCCTGATGGAGGGATAAGCTGAGCACCCATGAAAGCCATATAAATCTTTGCAATCTGCCACCATGGGCAATTGCCTCCACCACTTACAATTGCCACCCGCAGCAATTGGAGATTCAAGGAGCTAAACAATTAGGCCGGAAACTATTTGCCGAATTAGATAGCATTAAAGAGGCAGAAATTCGTGGCACCCGGTTTCACGATTTTATGGACGTCACTTTTCAGCTCCATCAATGGCAACGGGAATCGACCCGCAGTAGCCAAAAAAGTCTTAAGAACAGTTACCTGCGCTTTTTGCGCGGCTGGCTATTTGATAGCAACTCTGTTGAAGGGGCTGTTTTAAAAGGCTGGGTAGAATCTAGAATTGGTCTTATCCCAACGTTCCATCAAAACAAAATTGCAGGAATTCAATCAGAAGGCTATTACAGTTATCTAGTCGATCGGATGAATGGCTCCGCCCGAGCCAGCGCTATTTTTTCGCAACTAGACCTACTCTATGAATACACACAATACGAATTGCGCCGCAGCCAATCTGATGCTCAACACCTTACCCTTTACCGCGGCATATACGATTTAGATGAACACGTAATCATGGAAACGTACAGTAAAAATGAACACAGAATACAACTGAACAATTTAAACTCATTTACTAGCGATTTTGAACGGGCTTGGGAATTTGGCTCACGGGTATTAAAAGTTGAGGTCCCATTACCAAAAATCTTTTTTAAGTGTGGAATATTGCCAAAATCACTCCTCAAAGGGGAAGAAGAGCTCTTAGTTATTGGTGGGCAATTTGATATCAAGATCATGACCGGAGGCTAAAATGGTGGGCGACGAACTAAGCAAAAAAGCCCAAGCAGTTTTCCTCGGTGTTGCTATTGGCGATGCCCTGGGCGCCACAACTGAGTTCATGACCAGCCATGAAATCAAAGCCAAATACAAGGTACACAAAAAAATACGTGGCGGCGGCTGGCTTGGGGTTAAGCCGGGGCAAGTAACCGACGACACTGAAATGTCACTGGCTATAGCCCAAGCTATCCTAGCCGAAGAGAAATGGAACCTAGGAGCCATTGCCGATAATTTTCTCACTTGGATGCGAAACAAGCCCATTGACATTGGGGCGACAGTACGTAAAGGAATTACCAATTATCGCCTTAAAGGGGAACTAGAAGTCCCAGTTAATCATTGGGATGCTGGCAACGGTGCATTAATGCGCATGGCACCGGTAGCGCTTTTTACTCTGGGCGACGATCACCTTTTAAAACGTTACAGCTTAGAGCAGGCCCGTTTAACCCACAACCATCCCCTCTCAGATGCCGCTTGCATTTGTATAGGTCAGATGGTTCATGCTGCGCTACTCGGTGCTGACAGATTTCAACTCCACGCTATGGCGCGTGAGCTCATCGCCGAGCACAAGACCTTTCGCTTTAATAACTACAAAGGTCTAGCTTCTGGCTATGTCGTCGACACCATGCAAACGGTACTGCACTATTTTTTTACCACCGCCAGTTTTGAGGAATGCCTCATTGGAGTGGTAAATCAAGGTGGCGATGCAGATACAACCGGCGCAATTGCCGGAATGTTATGCGGTGCTTTTTACGGCCCAGAATCGCTACCCAAACAATGGCTGAACAAGCTAGATAAACAAGTTAAAAACGAGATTGAAGTCAGTAGTAGTAAATTGATCCAGCTCTCTCCATGGATTGCTAAAGACTCACATATCCAGGAAATTTCAGGGAATCTTTGGGACTACTACGACCAAGGCTATGTAGTTGCGATCACTACCAATGGAAAAGTATCCAAAGCGGGTCGCAATGTAATGGTTCGCGGCACCGCAAAACAAGCGGCCGAAAAGTTCCCAGCGTTAGCTGAAGCACTTGGGACGCAAATCAGTAATTCTGGTAACCATGTCTACGATTTGGGCAATAGGGTCGTAAGTTTCCCGGTTGAACATAGTCCATGGGAAGTTCCAGATTTGCACTTAATCGTCCAGTCGTGTCGCGAGCTGCGGAGGTTAACTGATAACAATAACTGGCAAAAAGTCATTGTACCAAGGCCAGGATGTGGCGGCGGAGGACTCTCTTGGCGGGAAGTTAAACCTCTACTGGAGCCCCACTTTGACGAAAGATTCCTAATTATTAATGCCGTAACAAGATAAATAGAAAGGGAGAAAAAATGGCATCGACTACAGA
>JADGED010000270.1:2250-2480 GCA_016744555.1 Desulfuromonadaceae bacterium | reverse complement strand
TTTACCAATAACATCAATATGATGATAAGCATCGTATAGTGCCGGACGCATTAAAGCCGACATGCAGGCATCGACACCAATATATTTACGATAAATATCTTTATGGTTAATAGCAGAAGTAACCAGACAACCATGGGGCCCAGTCATAAAACGACCACTTTCCATATAAAGCGCTGGCTGATAACCGTAACTATCTGTAAACTCGGTAAAGAGAGCGGTGATTTCAGTAG
>JADGED010000270.1:0-2240 GCA_016744555.1 Desulfuromonadaceae bacterium | reverse complement strand
ATATACATGCGTGGAACATATCCATGTTGTGCTTTAAAGGCATTGAACATGGTTTCAATTTCAGCAGCTAAGGTTTCAATATCAAGGGCGTCTTGTTCTGGCTCATATGGGATACCAAAGCCACCACCGATATTTACAAATTCAAACTGAATACCAAGCTCAGCTTCCACCAATTCCGCAATCTCCAACACCATCCTGGAGGTTTCAACCATGTAGGTGTAATCGAGTTCATTCGATGCCACCATGGTATGCAGACCAAAACGCTTCGCTCCACGCTCCTGAGCAATACGGTAAGCATCAACTACCTGCTCATGGGTAACTCCATATTTTGCTTCAACTGGATTACCAATGATAACATTACCAGTACGTCTAGGACCGGGATTATAACGGAAGCAGATCAATTCAGGAAATTCTGGAACTTTATCAATCAGGGAAATATCATCAAGATTAAGAACACACCCACCATCTGCTGCTGCAACTTGAAACTCTTCCTGACCGGTATTATTAGAGGTGAACATAATATCTTCACCTCTAGCACCAACCTGACGACTTAAAAGTACCTCAGCAATAGAACTACAATCAAAACCAAACCCTTGATCATGCATTAACTTAAGGATACTCGGATTAGGTAACGCCTTTACCGCATAATACTCACGGAAACCTTCAACACCAGCAAACAGTTGCTTAAGGTTTTCAGCAGTTTCCTGAATCCCAACTTCATCATAAATATGAAAAGGACTCCCGTAATGTTCAACTAACTGCTCAGTAATAGGAAACAAACGCTCTTTAAAACTTTGTGACATGGGCATGAGAAAACTCCATTAGTACGATAAAAAGAAAAAATGCTTAGACTAAACCGATAACCTTCAAAATCAAATAGCCGGAATAACCAAAATAAACGCTCAATAACATTGCACCGTTAATGCGGGAGATTTGACGCCTTCCACTCGGACCGGTGCGAATAAAAAATAACACTACCGTAAGCAGACCCATAATCAGACAATCACGGTAAAGGACTTCTGGCAAAATAGTCATCGGCTGAATGGTGCCAGCGATGCCTACAACCGCCAAGGTATTAAACAGGTTAGAGCCGATAACATTGCCTATAGCAAGGTCGTGCTCACCCTTGCGGGTTGCTGCTAGGGCTGAGGCTAATTCTGGCAAAGAGGTGCCAATTGCAACGATAGTTAACCCGATAATTAAATCGCTAACCCCAAAACCACGCGCTATCTCTACCGACCCCCAAACCAAAATACGTGAACTTATAACCAGTAGGGTCATCCCAACAAACAACCAGAACAAAGCCATTTTAAGCGACATGCTCTCTTGGGCAACAATATTATCGACATCAGCAGACACCGATACTTTATCCCTACGTTGACGTAATCCTGCCCAAACTGACCAACTCATAATCACGGCAAAAACAATCAATAAAATCCAGCCGTCTAGTCGATCTAGACTAAGATCAAACAATAGAGCAGTCGCAAGGATAGTCACACCAAATAATATGGGCAACTCTTTACGCAATACACTGGAATGGACAGTAATTGGTGAAATTAAAGCCGTCATCCCAAGAATCAAAGCGATATTGGATATATTCGAACCGTACGCGTTACCCAATGCTAATCCAGGGTTACCTTGACTGGCTGAAATTGCAGAAACTACCATCTCGGGAGCCGATGTGCCAAAACCAATTACCAACATACCAATCAGTAACGGCGGCATCCCAGCATAACGTGCTGTTGCAGCAGCACCGTCTACAAATCTATCGGCACTAAATACCAGCAGTATCAAACCAAAAATAAGAGCTACAACTGGTAAGGCAAGAGACATATAAAACCTATTTGAGCACCAAAAATAATAAATAATGTGGGGACAGAAATTAAACTCTGCCCCCACATATAAACTGTATAAAATATGATTTTTTAGATTGATTCAACAAAACCCAAACTGGGTTTTAACGACGGGGGCCTCAGCCATAAACGGGGCTACAAGCTTTTTTAGCCGCCAACTCTTTTTGTCGCTTTTCCTCTAAGTAAACTTGATCTTTGTCCATGTGACATTTTTTATATTTTAGTTCACTACCACACCAACAAAGATCGTTCCGCAACGGCAAAACCTCTGGTGGAATTTGCGTACTATCTTTCTTTTCTTCAACTTTAAATAACCTACTAAACAAACTCATATAAACTACTCCCTAATAAAATCAATTCAACTTCAGCAGGGAATATATATAAAAC
>JADGED010000026.1 GCA_016744555.1 Desulfuromonadaceae bacterium | reverse complement strand
GAACAAAAGGCCCCCAACGCATTACCACTATCGTGGATCCACTGTTTGTAAAAATCTTCACTTTGACGATATACCAAGTGGTGCAACATCGCCAAAACCTGCCGTTCCATCGGCGTAAAAACTTTGGAGGTCTCAACCTTAACCAAATTTTGGTTAAGCGCTGTCATAATCCTAGATAACGGCAACATAAAATATGGCAATGCCGAGGTCATATGACCGACAAATCCAGGTGCCGCTGTATGCACAGACTGGGCAACTAATTTTTGTTTTACAAATTCGGTATAATCGGAAACAAAGGATGGCTCTTCAGGAATTTTCGCTGCGGTAAAATCGTTTTCAATCTCTTCGAGGCTACGCTCTAAAGCGACAATATGCTTCTGTAAAAAATCGGATACATTTTCACTTATCGCCTGATCGACACTTCCCAAAGTTGAATCGGGAGCTTCGGGCACAGTAAAAATCCGATACAAATTTTTCAGATTGGCTAACGCAGTCTCAGGCATTTTTTTAAGCCTCTCGTAAAAAACCGTTATCGATCAAACGCGTACTACCAAATCGTACTGCCAACAATAGAACAGAATCGGCATCGATCGTAACTTGATCTTCTAAAGATAATTGGTGGCAAATTTGAATATAATCAATATCGGCATCAGGCTGCATCTTAATATTATCAGTTAGCTGTGAAACAATTGAAGCAGCATCTGTTTTGCCTGCAGCGATTAGTTCACGTCCTAAATTAAGCGATTGCGATAATACCAATGCCTGCTTTCGATGGTCATCACTTAGATAAACATTACGTGAGCTCATTGCTAAACCATCATCTTCACGGAATATCGGCATGCCAACAATATCTATCGGCATATTCATATCAGCAATCATCCGCTTAATAACGGCAAGTTGCTGGAAATCTTTCGCACCAAATATAGCAGTATGAGGTTGCACAATATTAAATAGCTTAGAAACGACAGTGCATACACCACGGAAATGTCCGGGGCGGCTAGCACCACATAAGTTCGAGGTAATTCCATCAACATCAACATAAGTGGCATACCCAATTGGATACATAGCGCTGGCATCTGGAGCAAAAATAATATCTACACCAGCAGCTTTAGCAAATTGACTATCTTGCTGTAAATCACGGGGATAATCTTCAAAATCCTCCCCTTGCCCAAACTGGGTCGGATTTACAAAGATAGACAGGACTAAAATATCACCCCGCTTACGCCCTTCTTCCAGCAACGAAACATGTCCCTGATGAAGAAAGCCCATAGTCGGCACAAAAGCTATTGTTTTTCCGGATGCACGAGCTTCAATAACGAACTGCTGCATCTCATTGACAGATTTTATCGTATCCATAATGGTTTATTTAAACGAATGTTCTGTTGTAGGGAAATCGCCACCTTTTACTTCTTTTATATATTGGTCGATTCCAGTTGAAATTGTCGTCGAAATATCGGCAAAACGTTTAACAAATTTGGGGGAATACTTGTCACATAAACCGAGAATATCGTGGATAACAAGAACTTGACCATCGCAATCAGATCCAGCGCCAATACCGATAGTAGGGATAGATATAGATGCGGTAACTTCTTTTGCGAGATCTTTAGGGATACCCTCTAATACCAACGCAAAGGCTCCAGCTTCTTCAACCGCTTTAGCATCAGCCATAATCTGACGGGCTTGCGCATCTTGCCGGCCCTGCACTTTAAAACCACCCATGCGATGGATAGATTGTGGGGTTAGGCCAATATGGCCAACAACGGGGATATCAATATCAACAATAGCACGAATAGTAGCAGCTACATGCTCCCCACCTTCAAGCTTAACTGCATGCGCCCCACCCTCTTTAATCAAGCGACCGGCATTTAAACGAGCATCACGAATATCTACTTGATATGACATAAACGGCATATCGGTAACGATGAGTGCTTGTTTCGCCCCGCGGACTACCGCTTTAGTGTGGTAGAGCATTTCTTCTACGGTAACCGGTAAAGTGTTATCGTAACCAGAAAAGACTGAACCGACTGAATCGCCGACCAGAATCATGTCAATGCCGGCATTATCCATTAATTGAGCAAAAGGATAATCGTAGGCGGTCAACACCGTTATTTTATCCTGCTTATCCTTCATCATGCCGATATCAAGAATTGTCTTACGTTTATTCACGTTATTCCCTCGATAAAAACAAAAAGAGCCTATCGTCGCAACGAAAGGCACAGGCAGAATCGTACCGATCCTGTTAAGTAAAACGACCTTCCGTCCCGGTCCACAGATCCAGGCGGTATATTTTTTAAACATTGAACAGTAGCAATTTTGACTCCAGTACAATGTTCCGGGTCAGCTACAAACTCATTAAGACAAAGTGATATAACACAGTTATTATTTAGAGTCTATCGGGAAACTCTCACAAATTATGAGTATTGGTAATAAGTTTTAAATGCTTGTAAAATCAGGAAGATATTACACCCTAGATTAAACGCAAAAAAGGGGCGGAATACTCCGCCCCCATTAATATTAATCAACTTAGATTATATCGTTAGTAAATTTTCTAACGCATGCAATAAAACTGTAAATGGGTGAAAATTACGTGGCACTTCACTAGTAAGTGAACTCCTTAAGCCATCCAAAAGGCGCATTTTCTGGCGCCGCTTACTGAAAAAACTTAGTGGTTTATCCGCAGCTTCCTCAACCACCAGTTGTACTATTTTAAGATTTGCGGACTCTAGAGAGCTGATTAATGATTCACGTGCTCGACGATCCCAGCTGTCCACTACCGAAACTTTATCTAATACCCTTAAAATTGCACAGCTATTAATCTTTTTTTCAACCAGCAACTTAATCTGTACCAACTGCTCTAAATTTTGATCTGAAGATTCAACCATTCCTATTACTGGCAAAAAGTCTGACAATGAATCTAAAACTGCAAAACGGAAGGCAACTTCATGAGAAAAGCCTTCTGACTCTAATTCAACCTGAAGTTGTTCACACGCACTCCATGCTTCAGGTGGAAGAACCTTAGGCAACAATCCTGCGTACTGTTTTATTTGCATGGTCATCAATTCTAAATCTTTATCCGACGACGGAACTTCCATCCCATTTGTTAGTGCATAAACACAGTAAGAACTAATTAAATTTTCTAGTTTCAACAACAATGCATACTGCTTAACAGACGAGGTTGTATTATCCAACGCAAA
Source organism: Desulfuromonadaceae bacterium (assembly GCA_016744555.1). Classification (GTDB taxonomy): domain Bacteria; phylum Desulfobacterota; class Desulfuromonadia; order Desulfuromonadales; family Geopsychrobacteraceae; genus Desulfuromusa. The sequence goes on along the minus strand of JADGED010000026.1, from coordinate 14,375 downwards.
CACTGCTTGACGTAATTCAGTACCACCGAGCATATCGTCGAATATCAAATATGCATTGGCAACTTCAACCTGGCTACTACCGGTTATACGACTTACCGTTTGCAGGAATGTGCTACCAGCTTGATCGATAACCCGATTAGTCAATATTGTAGCGGTTATCTCTTTTGCCAATGGATGACTCAGCAACGAGTCACTGTAACGATCAATTGCTTGTTGCGGGAAATAGTCGTAAAGCAATTGAGAAACCACTTTATTTTGTGGCAATTCAGCCTCTAACAATGACTTAAACAAGAACATTTTGCTGTAAGCTAACAAGATAGTAAGCTCTGGGCGGGCTAACAAATTTGGCTGCCGCGCAGCAACTTCTTTCCTGCTCGGCAAAAACTCTCCACGTCGATCCAGTAATCCGGAACGACCTAAGCGATCAATCAACTCTAAGTACGGCTCTACATCGTCCCCACAACGAATTTCATCAAGAGAAAGAGAAAGTGTTTGGGTATAGTTGTTAGCTAAAACATCGAGGCAAACGGTCTCTTCCATCTCCTCTAAAAATGAATATCCAGCATTAAGATCTTTGATATGGCCCTGCTGTCGCAACAAACGTAACAAAATCTTAAGATTTACCTCGTGGTCTGAACAATCGACCCCAGCTGAATTATCTATGGCATCAGTGTTCACTGACCCACCATGTAAAGCATATTCAATTCTGCCAAGTTGAGTAAGGCCAAGATTACCCCCCTCACCAACAACTTTTGCTTGTATTTCAAGACCATCGATACGAACGGCGTCATTGGCACGATCACCAACTTCTTCATTACTTTGGGTAGATGCCTTTACATAGGTTCCGATACCACCATTCCACAATAGATCAACGGAAGCAGTAAGCAACAACTTGATTAATCCAGGAACATCAATACTGCTTTGACGTATACCCAACCATTGAGCTACCTCAGCTGAAATTGGAATTTCTTTTAATTGCCGCGAGAACACTCCACCACCAGCAGAAATAAGATCTTTGTTGTAATCGTCCCAGCTTGAACGGGGAAGATTAAACAAGCGCTCTCGCTCTTGGAATGACTTTTCTGCATCGGGATTAGGGTCAAGGAATATATGACGATGGTCAAAAGCTGCAAATAATTTAATTTTTCGTGACAGCAACATGCCGTTGCCAAACACGTCTCCACTCATATCACCAACACCAACAACGGTAAACTCTTGAGTTTGGATATCGTGATTCATCTCGCGAAATGAACGCTTAACACTCTCCCATGCACCACGAGCTGTTATCCCTAATTTTTTGTGGTCATAGCCGTGAGAACCACCGCTAGCAAAGGCATCGCCGAGCCAAAAATCGTAAGATTCACTAACACCGTTGGCAGTATCTGGCAAGTGAGCAGTACCTTTGTCGGCAGCAACAACTAGATAAGGGTCCAGGTCATCGTAAGTCACAATGCCTTCAGGCTGCACGATATCATCACCAACCCAATTATCGGTCAAATCAAGTAAACCACGCATCAACAGTTGGTATGATTCGATAACAATTTTACCCATTTCTTCTCTGTCAGTGCTGGTACGCTTAGTAACAAATCCCCCCTTAGAACCTTCTGGAACAATAACAGCATTTTTGGTCATCTGGGCTTTAACTAAGCCAAGAATTTCGGTTCTGAAGTCATCGGGGCGATCTGACCAACGAATACCACCACGTGCAACCTTTCCTCCACGTAAATGCAGCCCTTCCATTTTAGCTGAATGAACATAAATCTCATAAAGTGGCCGCGGCAACGGCATATCAATAACGCCTAGCGCATTAATTTTAAACGAGAAGAAATAATCATCTTGCTTATAGCGCAGATAAAAATTGGTGCGGATAGTAGAATCGATAAGATTAAACATAGTACGTAAAATCTTATCTTCATTGGGATCACTAACAACCTCTAGTGCAGTAGCCAGCTCTTGTCTGATCGGCGATAACACTTCAAGTTCTCGTGTCATTTGATCAGCGAGTTCTTCGGCGGGGTTAAAACGTCCTTCAAAATAACGGTACAACAGATGAGCAACTTTAAAATTGTTAACTAACGCATCTGCAACCCGTTTTTTAGTAAATGGATTTCCTAATTGAAAATAGTAGTTTCTATAGCCACGGAAAACATCAATTTCATGCCATGTAAGACCGGTAAGAGGCTGTAAACGATGAAGGTAATCATTTTCTACCTCTTTATTACACATTGCCAACAGGGTATCCAGTAACTGGCTTTTAATTTCTTTAAATGGCAGGCTATTGGCAGCGTTTGGCTTGATGGCAAAACTTTTTATATAAACTTGCTCGCTACTAACCTCTAGATCAAAATCGACTTCGTGTAAAACACAAAGATCTAAGTTTTGCAAAAACGGCATAAGGTCATTTAAATAACTACGGCTAAAACTATAATACTGGAGACGGTAGTAATCCTCTTCTTCGTGGAATGGCCCCCACAAATCAAACAACTCACTGCGATCCTGTAACAGTTTTTCAATATTTGCCACATCTCGTACGGCAAATCGCGGATGGGTACGAGTACGATACTCTTTATTAAACGCACTGCTATAGCGTTTAACTAATGGAATTGAAGCAGCAGCAAAGTTCTTCTCTAACAGTGCTTTAAATTTCAAATTCCACGGTATTGCAACCCTTGTTAACCCTTGCTCCAATTGATTTAGGTCAATATGAACCTCTTTTTTATTCAACTGTAAATTTACATGGAGGCTTAGGTAATCAGAAGCAAGATGAATTAAGCGTGATTCAATTGATACTGCTTTAAAGTAACGCCGCAGATAAGTTTCCATCCGCTCGATATGCTCTGGCAAATAATATTCGTTTGGCATAATCAACATCAATGTCAATGCTGCCTCCGCCGCACTTGGTGCAACTACAACTTTTACCCCCGCTTGACGATGCATTTGGGTAAAGGAACGCAACATGCGCCTTAATGCAGCGTCATCCATCAAAAACAATTCTATTTTAGGAAAACTATTTATAATCTGGATAGTCTTCCGATAATTATGACTATCATGAGGAATTTTAAGCTCTTGTTGCGCTATCTCAATCCGCTGACGTAATGCCGGAATAGCGAAAGCGTTTTCGGCGATACTTTTTTGTGTATAAAATCCCCAGAAGCAATGTTCCCGGTAACGACCATCAGCTAACTCTTCACGCAAACCCATGTAAGTCAGACGCTCAAAACGGTGAAGCGGGCAGCGCAATTCTGTCTTTTCCAAATCAACATTTTTGCCGTGACCCAACAACGGATAGACTGTTTCAGTGGTTAATTGAACCACCTGAGCATCTTTATAAAAAGCTTGGTCATAAAACTGGGTTAAACCCAATGCGGTATCGGAATCTTCACTAAAACTTGTTTCTGCGGCATTTAAATCGTAACTATAGCTGCGGGTAGCAACAGGAATGAAATTTTCTTGCTGCAACCAATCATAAAGGTCGCAATATTGTCCCAATCCATCAATTTTCCCTAAAGATGCAATCTGTTGCAACATTGCAGGTCGATCACGCCGAATGGTAGCTGCAGCAGTTATAACCTCTTGAATTGAACGTTCTAATTCGGCAACCATCGAGACCGGAAAGCGTTCTAGTTCCATCCAGACAAAAGATTCTAAGGGTAAATTACTACTATCCGTAGAAACTTGGTGCAGTTTCCCCTTAGTTCTAGAAATCGCTAAAATCGGATGGCAGATAACGCGAAAATGCAATGAACGACGATGGAGGTATGCTTGAATTGAGAAAAAGATATGATTAGCATCGGCAGAATTAGTAAAAAGGTAATAATGTCCTGCTACATCAAGTAGTTGTAACTTTACTTTTATTTCATCCTCTTCTCTTAGCGACAAAAAGTCACTGGCGAGAATGAGGTTGTCAACCAGTTGCGTCAGAGAGAGTGGAGATAAAAAGCTCTCTGGGATTTCTTGTCGTAAAATAGGGACTAAATCAAGACAAGCAGAGAGATTTTCCGTTTTATCTTTTTTGACTAGCTCCTGTTCAATTTTATCAAGCTGAAAAAACTGATCATTTTCAGCAGTAGATCTAGCACCACGAGCAACTGTCACCTTCATGTCTATCTCCGATTTGAAGCGGCAAGACAGCTGGCAATAAAACTATAATTTTCACCAACTCTCTACCGGTAGTAGAGGATCGTGCAATGGACAAACTACGATACGGTTATCGCAGATCACACCGTAAAAACAATAGACCACCATTTTACAGTTTTCAAGTGGAATTTATATTTTTTAATTTATTTTTTATTAAAAAAGTAGGTTAGGTCAGAAAAATTTTGTAAGGACAGGGTTTCACCACGGCAGCCAGGGGAAATTCCAGCTCCGGCAAGGGCACAATCTACCTTATCTGCAGCAAACCCACTAGCCAGTAAACTATTGCGAACAGTTTTCCGTCGTTGAGTAAATGCACCTTTGACTACAGAACGAAAAAGATCCACATCAACTGGGTCTACACGGGGTTGTTCTAAGGGGATAAACTTTAAAACAATGGAATCTACTCGTGGTGGTGGATTAAACGCGCCTGGTTTCACCAATGTAACGGTAGATATATCGAACCAAAGTTGGCATAGGACAGATAAAATACCATAATCCTTACCACCGGGAGATGCTACTAACCGTTCCCCCACTTCACGCTGAAACATTAATACCATCCGCTGAAATAAATCACGGTGATCAATTAATTTAAAAACGACCTGGCTAGAAATATTATAAGGAAGGTTAGCAACCATAGTATATGGTGCTTGGGTAAGAAATTCACGCCATGAAAGTTTTAAAACATCACCAGCGTTAATCGATAAACGTGAATCATTGCGTTGTTCAAGGCGCTCAATTAAATCTCGATCAATTTCCATGACCTGAACGTGGGCACAGCGTGGCAACAATTCGTCAGTTAATACGCCTAGACCTGGACCAATTTCAACCACTTGCTGATCTACTTCAAGCTTGGCCGCAGAAATTATTTTATTAATTACTGACTTGTCATGGAGAAAGTGTTGCCCAAAGCGTTTTTTAGTCCGATAATCCATTAATTTATTTTTTCCGTCCAATGATTCGCCGAGGCCAGCGAGGAATTTTCCATTGTTGTAAACTAGGAACCATTCTTACCGTAATTGAATAACCAATTATAGCAACTGGTATACCTAAAGCTAAACTTCCTACCAATAATGGAACACCAACCTTAGAACCCAAGGACCATATTAATTCACATGAGAAGTGTTCTATTTCAAGAGGGGGAAGACCAAGCAATAATCTACCAACCTGATATTCGAGGCCATATATAACTGGAGCAGTTATAGGATTAGTTACCCAAACTCCAACAAAAGCTGCAATTTTATTTTGCCGAAATAAAAAAGCAAAAAACAATGCCAAAAGCATTTGCACACCGAAGGTAGGTGAAAAACCAATAAATAAGCCTAATGCCATACCACGCGCAATAGCATCAGGCTCAGTACGCAACCGTGCCAAACGAATAATGTTTAGTTTAAATTGTCGGAAAAAACCCCACCGCGTCCACATAAAAGCTAATATTATCCGTAATGAATCTGATCCAATGGCCAATTGGAGACAGCATTCAATTCTAATTGGGAAGTAAATCCCTGCGATAAATAATGATCACCTGCTACTGCTAACATGGCACTGTTGTCAGCACAAAGAAGCGGTGAAGGGAAATATACGGATAAATTGTTAACCAAGGACAATTCGGCAAACTTTTTACGCAACCCTGAGTTACATGCGACTCCGCCAACAACTACAACACGTTGTAAGCCTTCCATCTCTGCAGCTCGTAATGCTTTTTGAGTTATAACATCAACTACTGCCGTTTGAAATGCCGTAGCTATTTGCCTAATTTGTTTTTCATCCGGCTTGGAATCAAGTTTTTGCAAATAATTCAATACTGCTGTTTTAACTCCTGAAAAGCTAAAATCACAGTTTTGTTTCTTTAACATAGGGCGAGGAAAAACGATCCCGCCATCATCACCACTCGCTGCAAGTTTGTCGATGATGGGGCCACCCGGATACGCCAAACCCATCATTTTTGCTACTTTATCAAATGCTTCCCCAGCTGCATCATCAACAGTTCTGCCGAGCAATTTGTATTTACCAATCGCATCGACACGATACAAATGGGTATGTCCGCCAGAGACAGCTACAGCTAAAAATGGGTATTGAACTTCTTGCTCAAGCTGAACAGCTAAAATATGTCCCTCTATATGGTGAACACCTAAAAACGGAATTCCGAGCGCATAAGCATAAGCTTTAGCAAAAGATACCCCTACCAACAATGCACCTACTAATCCTGGACCACGAGTAACAACAATACCTTCAAGCTCTTCGGCTTTTACACCTGCAGTTGATAAAGCTTCTGCAACTAGTGGGTTGATCACTTCTAAGTGTCGTCTTGAGGCGAGCTCTGGCACCACCCCACCATAAACCGCGTGTAAATCTACCTGTGAGGAAATTATATTGGATAAAACTTGGCGACCATCGCGAACTACTGCCGCTGCCGTTTCGTCACATGAACTTTCTATAGCTAATAACAACATGGTTAATATATTTACAGCAGATTTGCCGCCAATTCAGCGAGCAAAGAGCGTTCTCCCTTACTTAAAGTTGTATGACCGGTTATATCCTGCCCCTTTAACCTTTCTACCGAAAACGATAAACCATTACTGGCAGAATCGACATATGGGTTATCAATTTGGTAGGGGTCGCCGGTTAGGACAATTTTGGTTCCTTCGCCAGCACGGGTAATTATAGTTTTAATTTCATGTGGAGTAAGGTTTTGTGCCTCATCTACAATCATATATTGTTTCGGAATGGAACGTCCACGGATATAGGTAAGTGGTTCTATCTCCATCAGTCCAAGATCGAGCAATTCCCGATAGCCACGTTTCCGATTACCACCCTCATCGTACGAGGTTAACAACAATTCAACATTATCAAAAATTGGCTGCATCCATGGGGCAAGCTTATCCTCAACATCGCCGGGTAAGAACCCCAAATCACGCCCCATGGGATACACTGGTCGTGATACCAAAAGTCGATTATAGGCACTCTCATCGGCAGTTTTAACTAAACCAGCGGCAATTGCCAGCAAGGTTTTTCCGGTTCCAGCTTTACCGACCAACGATACCAATTGGATACTTTCATCCAGCAACAAATCAAACGCAAACTGCTGCTCCCGATTGCGTGGATAAATTCCCCAAATACCCTCTTTCGGTACTTTGATTAGACCTACAACGGTTTTAGTGGCGGTATCATAGCGACCGATAGCTGAATGGGATGGATTAGAATCATCAATCAAAGTTATCCCCTGATTGTTGAAAAAATCTCCTTCAATAACCAATGATCCGGTTTCATAAAATTGGTCAATTTGTTCTTTTGGCAAAAATAGTTCACCGGTTCCGGTATATAGATCTTCAATCGGAACCTTATCACTTTGATAATCGTCTGCGTGGATACCGATAGTGTCAGCTTTAATTCGCAGGTTTATATCTTTAGTAATAAAGAAAACTGTACCTTGGGGCAAATTTTCTTGCAAATCCTGAGCTACTGCTAAGATGCGGTTATCACCTTGATCGTTGCGTAATTCTGGCGGCAACTTTTGCAGAAACTCTTGCTTATAGATTGCTACCTTAAGCAAACCACCATTTTCTAAAGTAACACCATCGATCAATTTTGCCTGTGCACGAAAACCATCAATCAAACGTGAAATCTGTCGTGCATTGCGACCTGTTTCGCTTTGATCTTTCTTAAAACGATCAATTTCTTCAATAACCGTTAATGGTAATATCACCGTATTATCAGAAAACTTAAAAATCGCCTGTGGATCGTGGAGCAGAACATTTGTATCAAGGATGTAGTTTTTCATCGGTAGAGTCCCCTTCTGCTTTAAGTTTTTTGGTTCACCAAAGATAAAAAGACTTAATAAACTTGATCATAACACCATCAGCAGCATAACAAATATTTATTTAATATTTAAAGAATTCGCACAATACTCAATAATGCTAATTGCTTCAAGCACAACTGCAATTTCAGCGAGGCATATTCCCCCTTAAATTATTCAAAAATGCGTATTTAGCAATTTAATTTAACTAGCTAAATTATAATTTTCTGTCTTGACAGGCACAAGATGCAGATGTTCTATTCCTCGTCACCACTAAATATAGTGTCAATTCGTTACTATTTTAGTAACCTAAGAACCATCTTTTTTATATAAACCAGCCAAATCAAGTAGTTATTAAGTTAATAGAAAATATTTGTAATGGAGAGAATCCGAAAAAAAAAAAAAAAAAAAAAAACTGCCACCTTAAATCTTTCAAAAAATGCCATAACTGTTTTAAACAAACGCTACCTAAAACGTGACAACGATGGTAAGCCAGTTGAAACGGTTGAGGATATGTTTCAACGTGTTGCTAAAACCATTAATGGTGCCGAACCTGCGAGCAGCAAAAAGAAAGTCGACCACGAGACAGATTACTACAACGCAATGGCTAATCTCGATTTTCTCCCTAACTCCCCAACCCTAATGAATGCCGGGCGGGAATTAGGTCAGCTATCTGCTTGTTTTGTTTTACCGGTTGGCGATTCAATGGAGAGTATCTTTGAAGCGATCAAAAACACTGCTTTAATCCATAAAAGTGGTGGTGGCACCGGTTTTTCCTTTTCCCGCATTCGCCCTGCGAACGATGAAGTACATTCCACCAGCGGCGTATCATCTGGTCCTATTTCATTTATGCGTGTATTTGATGCTGCTACCGAAACCATCAAACAAGGCGGCACACGTCGTGGTGCAAATATGGGAATTCTGCGTGTTGATCATCCAGATATCATGGATTTCATCATGGCCAAAAGAGATCTAACCGTTTTAACCAACTTCAATATTTCGGTTGGCATGACCGAAGCTTTTATGGTCGCGGTTGAAAATGGCGAAGATTACGACATAATTAATCCACGAGATGGCCAAGTAGTTAAACAACTTAATGCGACCAAAGTTTTTAACCGCATAGTTGATATGGCGTGGACCAGCGGGGAACCTGGTATCGTTTTCCTTGATCGCCTAAACCGTGACAACCCGACCCCACATATCGGTGAGATTGAAAGTACCAACCCATGTGGTGAACAACCACTACTGCCATATGAATCGTGTAACTTGGGATCAATCAATCTTGCTAACATGATTGAAGATGGCAAAATCCTTTGGGACAAGTTAGAGCAAACCACCAAATTAGCTACTCGGTTCCTTGACAACGTCATTGAGGCCAACAAGTACCCCCTCCCAGAAATTGATGAAATGACCAGAGCCAACCGTAAAATTGGGTTAGGGGTCATGGGTTGGGCCGACATGCTAATTCTATTGAGAATTCCATACAATAGCCAAGATGCTGTTGAACTCGGCGAAAAAGTGATGCGTTTCATCAACGAAAAATCACATGATGAATCTATTCAACTAGCTAAAGAGCGCGGCGCCTTCCCAAACATTGAAGGCAGCATGTACGACAAACCGGGTTCAAGTCCGATTCGTAACGCTACCTGTACGACCATAGCCCCAACCGGAACTATTTCAATTATTGCAAATTGCTCTAGCGGAGTAGAGCCGCTGTTTGCGGTTTCATATGTGCGCCAAGTTCTTGACAACAATAAGTTAATTGAAGTCCACCCTTTGTTTGAAAAAATTGCCAAAGATCAAGGGTTTTATTCGGTTGAATTGATGCAGGAAATAGCCGAAAAAGGTACAGTGCAAAACATTACTGCTATACCTGAAGATATCCGTAAAGTATTTGTCACTTCACACGACATAACTCCAAAAGATCATGTTTTGATGCAGGCAGCATTTCAGCGTCATACTGACAATGCGGTGTCTAAAACGGTTAACTTCTGCAGTGATGCAACTAGAGATGATGTCGCCGACGTTTATCTGCAATCGTACCGTGAAGGTTGTAAAGGGGTAACCATCTACCGTGATGGTTCTCGTGATATGCAAGTCCTGTCTGTTGCTGGCAAAGCTGAAGAAGAGCCCCATATCGATCCTAACATACCGATGGAGACGAAAAAGCCATCACGCAAACGGGAACGTCCACGCGCACTTACCGGCTCTACCTATCAAATGGAAACCGGTTGTGGTCCTCTCTATATCACTATTAACGAAGATGAAAATGGATTATTTGAGCTTTTCACTACTATGGGTAAAGCTGGCGGTTGCGCCGCATCTCAGTGTGAAGCTATTGGTCGCTTGGTTTCATTATCTTGGCGCAGCGGTGGACAAGCACGCCAAACAGTTAAACAGCTTATCGGTATTACTTGTCACAAGCCAGCTGGTTTTGGCGAAAACCGTATCACCTCCTGTGCCGATGCCGTAGCCAAAGCAGTAGAACTACACATGCTTAAGGACGATGAAGCCAAAACTCAATTTACCAACAGCGGTGGTGCGTGCCCCGATTGTGGTGGACCTATTGAACACGAAGGTGGTTGCTGTGTCTGCCACTCATGCGGTTTTTCTGAATGTGCATAATCAATGAATGTATAGGAAAAGCAATATATTAGTATAACAATATGCTTGATCTTTACCTTTAAGTGGTATATTTTTACAAAATGTTATTCACCTCGAACCTTACCCCCCCCTCCAAGGTTCGAGGTATTTTTTTACCTAAACACCACCAACCCAGATATCAACTAAAATGAATTTTATAGTGATTGCCCAATGGATCCATTTCTGGCAAGCTTGTTGTTATGTCTAAATCAAACATTGATATTACTGTTAGCCTGCACGGTGTCTTACGCATCAATAAGTTTAAACTGGAGCAACGTACCTACCCAGCAAACACTCGGGTAGAAAAAGTTATTGACGAGCTACAAATTCCCGTTAAACTACTTGGAATTATCATTATTAATGGTGTACATGCAAACGCTACAGATATTCTCAACAACGGTGACACATTAATGTTATTACCACTGCTTGAAGGGGGATAGTTTCCCCTATTCAAAACATATTTTTTCAGATCCACATTTTACTAAGGACTTATAAATATGAAGATTGAAACGACCGACCCAGTTAGCCATCCAGAATTAATTTCATATTGCCGCTGCACTATCAATCTCAAAACTGGGGCACAAAAGATTGAGCATGTTCCATGTAAAAATTTGGAAGATGTCCTTGGTGGATTTGGCCGCTCGTTTCAAATGCTAGCAGAACTCGATATTGATACCGCATACTGTGAAGAGAACCCGATAATAATCAATACCGGACTTCTTACTGGTAGTAGTGCAATGACAGGTCTACGCACCTATTTTTCCAGTTACAGCCCTATTAAAGGCTCTAAAGCAGGAAAACCAGCCGCAATGTGGTCAGCTGGTAGTGGTAAATTTGGGGCCAAATTCAAATGGGCTGGATTAGACGAAATAATTCTGCATGGTCGAGCCGACAAGCCTCTATATATTGAAATTACAGAAGGCTCTGATGGCCCACTTATACAGCTAAAGCCAGCCGAAAACCTCATTGGTCTATCTACTCATGACAAAGTAATGACCCTATACAAAGATTACGACAACGCCCACTTTGCAGCTATTGGTCAAGCCGGTGAAAATTGGGAAAATAACTATGCAGGATCGGTCGCTTTATCGACTGTAAATCAATTAAAAACCGGTGAAGACAAACTTCGATTTGCCGGACGTGGCGGTATGGGCAGCATGATGGGGTATAAAAATGTCGTTGCCCTAGTAGCCCAAAGTGAAGATAAATTGAAACCGATTACCGAAGCGGTTAAAAATGTCCACACCCAAGTGATTAAAGGTGGTGGTGCTGCACGTTTACAGCCAATCAAACGTGGCGGTGGAGGTGGCACCTGGGCCGCATATGATGTAATGCAACCGTTTCATGCAGTTCCGGTAAACAACTATCGCCCACAGGGAAATGACTTACCTGAAAAACTTTTTCGTGAAAATGTCGAAAAAGAGTTCGACATTCAATCAGCAGCTTGCTTTCGTTGCGGCATTACTTGTCACAACTACATTTCAGAGAAAAACCCCGATGGTAGTCGTGGTGATTTTATCGCTAAGTTTGATTACGAACCACTCAACCTTCTGGGTACCAATATTGGCATTCACGATGCTCGGCAAGCGGGTAAGTTAATTTACTTGTGCGATAATTACGGCATGGATGCTATCTCTATCGGTGTCACCGTTTCATATGCCCTTGCCTATAATGAACGTCATCCAGATAAACCGTTATTTAATGGGGCTCACTTTGGCGATTACGAGAAGATATATGAACTTATTAGTGGCGCCGGTGAAGGAAAGTTACCAGGCATAGGCAAAGGTTCTATGCGGCTTTCGGAGCAAACGGGTGAAACCGATTACGCTTACCATATTAAGGGACTTGAGCTAGCTGCCTACCTACCAGAAACAAATCCAGGTTATTGCTGGGCTATCGCTGGTGGGCACATGTCAATGGGCTCTTATGGCACCCTGATTCGCGATGGAAAATCTGATGTCGATTCTTGGGTAGATGTCATTACCCAAGACAAGTTGCATATTGTTGGTTTTGATATGATTGGCCTGTGTAAATTCTTCGATATTACCCAAGGCATTGGCACCCAAATGGTAGTTGATTGCCTGAAAAGCGATTTTAACCTTGAGATTGACCCTGCAGCGATTAAAGCTGCGGTACGACGTTCGTTCCTACTGGGTTTGGCGCTTGAATTTCGACAGGGCTATACAAAATCGGAATACTGCCTGCCAGCTGAAGTTTACAAAGATCCCAATCCAAACATCAAACTACCCAATGTATCCAGCCCCGAGTTTATGGCTGAACTAGCTGATAAAGTTTGGGAAGTATTTGAAAAAGAGTTAAACGGTATTCTACCAAACTGCAAGTAAGTATCTAATATAGCGACATATTGGTTTACAACAAACACTTCAAGCAACACGTTATAACGGATAACGGCCACCTACCGACTTAGTCGATAGGTGGCCGCTTAAATTTTAGTTATAAAAATTGTTGTTTCTATTTATTTCTGGAAACAACGTAATCAGCAAGGGTAAAAAGTGCCTGTCTAGCTTCGCCGTCGGGGAAGATATCCAGGTGCTGTTTCGCTTGCTCAATCCTTGCTTTTGCCCGTTTGTAGGTGTAGGCAATGCCATCCTTGTCTTCAATTAAGTTACAAATATAATCAAGATCTTCAGGAATAAGTTCTTCCGCATCAATAATACGAGAAATTTCTTCTTGTTCAGCTGCAGTAGAGTTCGCATAGGCATGAATCAACGGTAAAGTCATCTTTCCTTCAAACAGGTCGTGCCCCTTCTCCTTGCCAAAATCTTCTTCGTCGGCAACGTAATCGAGGGCGTCATCCATCAACTGGAAAGCGGTACCAATTTCGAGGCCAAATTCACGCAGTGCCAATTCCTGCTCGTCACTCACTCCGGCAAGAACACCAGCAACCTGACATGCCGCAGCAATCAAGATAGCAGTTTTATCCCGTACAACTTGTAAATAACGTGGTTCATCAACTTCTAGATCACAGGTATTGATTAACTGGAGGATTTCACCTTCGGCCAATTGTGTGGTTGTATCAGAAAGGATTTTCAATATTCTAAGACTTTCAGAACCAACCATGACCGAAAACGACTTAGCAAACAGAAAATCGCCGACCAAAACCGATGCTTGATTACCCCAAACTGAATTAGCTGAACGATTGCCCCGGCGCAAATTGGCACTATCGACAACATCATCATGAAGCAAGGTTGCGGTATGGATAAACTCTACCACTCCGGCCAATTCTATATGTTTATCACCTTGATAACCACACAAACGGGCACTCAACAGCAGCAACATGGGTCTAATACGTTTGCCACCACTAGAAAGGACATAATCACCAACCTGACTAACTAACTTTACATCAGAAGCCAGGTTCTTTTTAAATTGTGATTCAACTGCTGCCAATTCATCTTTTAACAGGGCAATTACAGTTTCCATAATATAATTTTCCTTGATCTATTTGGCTATACATATACTTAAAGTCCAGCAACACCATTTGTTACCGCACTTGAATTAAAACTAGAAGTCACACTATGTTGTTGTCAATTTTTCCGTTTAGGCAAAAGAAGAACATCATATTAAAGTCCTTCTTAAAGGTCAGCCGGGTCAAGTTGTTTATGGATTGGAACAAATCGTTTTTCATCTTTATGCCATTGATAACCATCAGATTCCCATATTTCTTCTACTAAATCCCAACCGAGATCCATCTTTTGAATTGGTTCGGTTAAATCATATAAATCTAAAATTTCTAGATCATCAATAATATGATCACCATTGTTATCAACCCAATGAACTGGTT